>NZ_JBTGGE020000041.1:0-16713 GCF_054331515.2 Streptococcus sp. 10F2
ATTTCGTAGTTGCTTCCTTACTTGATTTGGCATTCTATCCACCTCCTTTAGCCTAAGTATAGCAAAAAAAGGATTTCGAAAGCTCAATTTAGGAGCTTTCGAAATCCTTAACTTAATGACATTGCGAATTCGTCTACCTTTTTTTTGTTTTTCCTAGAGAGTTTGAGATAGATATTAAAAATATCCTTGGGGTCAATCAGATAGGTATCTTCAACTGATAGAATTTTGGACAATTGTAATACTTGTTGATAGGTTGGAATCTGTGCTCCCGATTCCCACTGGACATATAAAGACCGTGGAATAGCCAGGATTTGATAGATATCTTCTTGACGAAGGTTCAATTCTAAGCGACGTTTTTTTAATTTTTTACTATCAAACATAGCGCTACTCCCACTTTATTTTTCCATTACTATAGCAAAATTTAAGGGTAAATACAATAAAAATATAGTTTGTTTTAGAAAAAAGGATTATGATTTTTTTCATGTCCGATAGAAGTGCTGGGACCGTGACCTGGAAAGACCAAATAATGATCTGGGAGAGGGAATAGCTGTTGTCGAATGGAGTTTAGTAGCTGCTCTTGATTTCCAGTTGGAAGGTCCCAACGACCTATCGTTTCCTTAAAAAGACAGTCTCCTGTTAAAACTGCTTCCTCCTCATCCCAAACCAGAGAGATTCCCCCTATGGAATGTCCAGGAGTAGCAAGAACTCTGAAAGAGAAATCTTGTAAGACGAGTTCCTTATCAGTTTCAAATGTAACTTCCGCAGGTTGGCAGATGATATTTGGTAAATCCTGATGTCGCTCTAAGCCTGATAAATTTTTAATTGGTTCTTGAAGCCAATCAGTTTCAAGAGGTGAGACATAGACAGGCGGATTTTGATAGCGTTTGCGAATTTCCTCCAGGGAAAAAATATGGTCATAGTGGGTGTGGGTTAAAAAGATAGCAATTAGAGGTTTATTGATTCGTTGTAATTGCATCAGAATTTGTTGCAAATCACTACCAGGATCGACCAAGATTACAGAAGTTTGAGATTCTAAGTAATAGGTATTTTCTCCAGCAAGTGCATTAAAGGATTGGTGAATTGGCATGGTATCCTCCTTTCCCAATTAGTATACCATGCCAGGGGTACATTCTACCTTAAAGATTACAGAGAAAATCTGACATTCTAGAAAATTTTGACCAATTTCAACTCTACTGCTATAATGTTTCATGTACTAAAATGAAAGATGGAGGAAGAGAATGAATACTCTACCAAATTGTCCAAAATGTAACTCTGAATATGTCTATGAAGATGGTGTTCTTTTGGTTTGCCCGGAATGTGCTTATGAATGGGATCCAAATGTTGAAGTAGAAGAAGGTGTGGTTGCCCTTGATGCGAACGGAGTAAAACTGACTGATGGGGATACAGTGACCCTAATCAAAGACCTAAAAGTTAAAGGGGCTCCGAAAGATTTGAAACAGGGAACCAAAGTGAAAAATATCCGCTTGGTTGAAGGCGACCACAATATCGATTGTAAAATTGATGGTTTTGGAGCCATGAAGTTGAAATCTGAATTTGTGAAAAAAGTCTAATGGCTAGTCGAAGAAAAATAATCCTATTTTATCGACTCCTCTTACTAATCCTTTCAACAATTGGCATTAGTTTGGAGCTCCTCGAAGATGGCTGGGGAATGCTGCTCTATTATACGGTTCAATCTAATATTCTTGTTTGGGGATTTCTCTACGCTACTTTGTGGACTTGGAATCAGAAGCGAACTCAGAATTTTTATCGGCTTAAGGCCGGTGTGACGATGGCTATCTTAATCACTTTTGTAGTCTACCACATCCTCTTATCACCAAGTGTTTCGTCAGAAGATTTTTATACCTTGAAAAATCTCCTTGTGCATTATGTGGTACCTCTAGCTTTTGTTGCAGATACTTTAATTTGGGATCAGGCTGGACAGTACCGTCTGGTAGATCCTTGGCTTTGGACCTTGTTTCCGATTTATTACTTAGCTTTTGCTTTGGTGAATGGCTTAGTTCTGAAATGGCCGATTCCCGGGGCTAAACACAGTCCCTTCGCTTATTTCTTTTTAGATGTTACGGAATATGGTTGGGCCTATGTATTTCAGTATGCAGTTTTTATTTTTCTAGCTTATCTGCTTGTAGGCTATCTTTTATTTGTTTTTAAAAATAAAATGAGGAAGCAAGCCGATAAGATTGTATAATGTCTTGCAAAAAAGACTAAAAGATGCTACTCTAGTTTAAGAAAAATTTCCTTTAATTCTGTCCTGTGAGGCAGACAAGGAGAGTCAGATGGAAGAAACTGAGTACAGTTTATTTTGTGGAGCCTCCTTGAATAAGGAGGCTTTTAGTTTTGAAAAAAGGAGAATTGAGTCATGCGGGTCAAGGAAGTGGTCGATGATGTAACACTTAAACGTGCAATTACACGGATTATCTACGAAATCATGGAACGCAATAAGGATTTGGACCAAGTTGTCTTAGTAGGAATTAAACGTAGAGGGGTCTATTTAGCCAAACGTATTCAAGAACGCTTGGAACAGTTGGAAGGGATTCAAATTCCTCTGGGTGAATTGGACACTCATCCTTTTCGAGATGACCAAAAAGGGGGAGAAGATACCTCCTATATTCCGTTTGATGTCGATAAACGAAATATTATTTTAGTGGATGATGTTCTCTATACAGGAAGGACAATTCGAGCAGCCATTGATGCCCTCATTAATCGTGGTAGACCTAATAAGGTTTCCTTGGCAGTTCTCGTGGATCGAGGACATCGGGAACTACCGATTCGGCCCGACTATGTTGGAAAAAATATTCCAACCAGTTCCAAGGAGAAAATTTCGGTTCAGTTGAGTGAATTGGATGGACAAGATTGTGTGCTGCTAAGTGAGGGGGAATAAAATGGCTCAGAAAACGAGGTCTGAGCGATGGGTGAGGGCTCGGATAAGTAGTTGGCTGAGTCTATCTTGGCAAGAGTTTTTTGCCCAACCAGTTTTATTAGAATCTACGATTGAGGTAGTCTATGTCTAAGCCAGTTGTTTTAATTACGGGGGCTTCTAGTGGGATAGGAGAGGCGACGGCAAGACATTTGGCGCAACAAGGTTCCCTGGCTCTTGTCTTAGTTGCAAGAAATCAACAAAAATTAGATCAGTTAGCCCAGGAACTATCGTCGAAGCATGCAGTTGATGTTGTTACTCATCCTTTCGATTTGACACAAGTCGATGCAATTTCAGAATGCCTACAGGTAGCCCTTCAGCATTTTGGTCGATTAGATGTAGTATTGCATGTGGCTGGAGCTGCTGATTTTAAGCCTGCATTAGATTTTACACTACAAGAAGTAGAAAGAGAATTTCAACTGAATACTTTATCTGGAATTCGGTTATCACAGGTAGCTGCTCAACAGATGTTACAGCAAGGTGGTGGTAAAATCATCATTGTAGCTTCTATGTCTGGAAAATTACCGACACCTCAGTCTTCTGTATATGCAGCAAGCAAGAGTGCGATGATGACTTATGCAGCAGTATTGGGAATGGAATTGGAGGATTCTGGTGTCCAAGTAACAGTTGTGAATCCAGGACCTGTTAAAACTGCGTTTTTTGATCATAGTCCGGCCATGCAGACTTATATTCAAAATGTAGAGCGATTTGCCCTAGAAGCTCATCAGGTAGCTAAACTCCTAGCAGAGCTGATATGGCAAACGAAAAAGCTACCTTATGAGGTAAATTTACCTTTTGCCATGCGTCTAGCCTATCTGGGACATCGTATGTGTCCAAGATTAGCTCGCTGGCTGACACTACGCTTCGCAAATTTTAAATAAGAGTTACGAATGAACTAAATGGAGGGAGGTAAGTGATGACAAAAAGACTACTGATTTTGGAAAATGGGCAGGTCTTTGAGGGGAGTCCTTTAGGAGCAGATCAGGATGTTACAGGTAGTATCGTACTGTCACATCATACAAGTGGTCATCAGGAAATTATTTCCAATCAAACCTATAGTGGGCAACTTTTGACCTTCACTTATCCGCGAGTGGGCAATACAGGTTTTCAGCGTGAACTAGATGAGTCCCTTCAGCCTTCCTGTCGTGCCGTTATTGTAGCGGACTATCGTCGCAAGGGCTCCTTTTGGAAACAGGAGCAAGATCTTGATGCGTACCTCAAAGCTAAAGGAATTACGGGGATTCAGGGGGTAGACACCCGTGCTTTGGCCCGAATATTAACCAAACAAGGTCCGATGAAGGCTACGATTGCTGATGAAGGAGATAGTCTACATCATCTCTTGGATCAACTCGTAGCAACAGTTTTACCGAAGGATGATGCTCGGCAAGCTTCCACAAGAGATCCATTCCCTGTTCCAGGAGTGGGGAAAAATATTGTTCTCTTAGATTTTGGTGTTAAGCATTCTTTGTTGAGAGAATTGTCCAAGCGGGAGAGCAATCTTATTGTCTTACCGTTTGATACCTCTCTTGAACGAATTCTTCTGTACCAACCAGATGCGATCGTTTTGTCGAGTGGTCCAGGAAATCCTCGTTATTTAGCAAGTCAGGATTTGTTGGAGAAATTGTTGCGTCTGCAAGAGACCTATCCAATGTTAGCTATCGGCTTGGGACATCTGCTCTTAGCTTTAGCCAATCAAGCAGATGTAGCTGACCTTCCCTATGGAGAGACGGGGAAACAAGCCTTGTATGAGCCCTTAACCAATCAAGTGACCATTGCAGATTACCACCATCATTACCCGATCAAAAGGAAGAATTTTCCCAAGCATCTATTAGCCACCCATATAACCTTAGATCAAGATTATGTTGTGGGGTATCGTCATCGTTGGCGCCCGGTTATCTCTGTTCAGTTCTCGCCAGAAGGATCACCAGGTCCTCATGATTTTAGATATTTGATGGATGAATTTTTCACCTTATTGGAGTAAGGAGGATTTGAATGAAGAAGCTAGTCTTGACACCAAGGGAATTGAATCAGAACCAAGAACGAACATTGAATCGTCTATTGCAAAAGCATAAAAATTGGATTCATCATTCTTTTGAAAATTTAGAGAACTTACTTCAAGCTTTAGTGGAGCAACCGGATTATACAATTGTTCCTTTGTTTTTAGATCGTGATTTAATTGATGTTCTGATCGAAGTGCAAAAATTAGAAGCTTGGTCGCAGATGAAGGATCGCTGGCATATTTATCCCGCTAAGTCTTTAGAGTATCTTCTGCATCCAGAATTATTTCAGGCACAATTGAAGCAATTAGATTTGAATATGACGAATAGTCAGTTGATTTATGGATGGGAAGATTTGAAGGAACGTTTGCAAGAACTCTCTTTCCCTGTTCTTCTTCGAGACTCTCTTCAAATGCATGGTCAAGAGCCGATGACAGTTTCCAATACGGAAGAACTTTTAGCCGCCTATGAACATTTCCAAGACCTAGTGTTGCCTCTTCCCTATTATATAGAGAGTCCTATGAAAGGCTTAAGGGAGATTGAGCTAGTATTGGTACGCGATTCATTTGACTCTAGCTTTATTGTAGGGACTGCAGAACATATTGAACCAGTTGGGCAACACCGAGAAGATGCGACGCTTGTTTTTCCCGCTCAGACATTGTCAGATTCCGACTTACAATTTTTAAGAAATTATTCGATTCGTCTTGCTAGAGGACTTCGTTTACAAGGATCTATCTCCTTACGTTTTGCATGGAATCCAGATAAAAAGCAAGCCTTTTTATTACAAGTTGGTTTGGGTTTAAATGATAGTGCCTTGATGATGAGTCAAATTTTACGCTTACCGATGGCAGAGCTAATGTTGCATATTTTGGAAGGTCAGTCGCTTCAAACGATGCCGAGTTGGAAGGCCGGTGAGCCGGCTATGGATTATTTAGTAGCTCGCTTTCCACTAGACTTTCACCATCCACGGTTACTAACTGGAGCTTTACGACGGCAGTCGACAGGACAATTTTATGCTTATGCCCGTAATTTAGAAGCAGTTCTTTTGAAAGGTTTAGCGGTATTAGAGGCGAGATTGGAGCATCCTCTGGAGCGAATGAGTGAGGAAGACCTAGTGGACCATCTTGTTCGTCAACAATCGGATCGTTTGTTATATCTTTTGGAGGGGTTGCGAAGGGGATTGACAGCTTCTTACATTCAAGGGCTAACCCATATCGATCCGCTATTTTTAGAAGCCCTAGAGTCTGTTGTAGCCTTAGAAGAACGATTGGTTCAAAATCCTGGAGATCTAACATTACTGAGACAAGCGAAGGTTGTAGGTTTATCGGATTTGCGGATTGCTAAGTTATGGGATGAAGCAGAGGAGACGATTTGGGATTTGCGTGTGTCAGAAGGTATTCTCCCGACGTATAAGGAAATTGAGGGATGGGTTGGTTTTACCACAGCTTATTACTCGAGTTATGAACTAGAAAATGAGGCTGAGCCAAGTATTCATCCAAGTACGGTTTTTCTTTACTCAGATCAAGATCCTTGGTTAGGACAAGAGCTTTGGAAGGAATCCATCTTAGTCGGTAGCAATAGCCCTTTGGAGGCTGGAATGAAGCAATATTTAGAACCCTTAAGTCCAGAATTAATTGATCAAGTATTGTTGTTGGAGAAACCTGATAAACTTTACGGTAGTCCAGAAATTCGAAGCTTGAAGTTACGTCCTCTGTATACTCGTCAAGGCTTTGATTAAAAAAAGTAAAAGCTGTCAAGTTTTTTTCTTGACAGCTTTTTAAGAAGGTGTTAGAATAACTATTGTTGAGTTTCCTTAACAAAAGAAAAAGTTTAGAAAAGAGAATTTATAAAATGGCAGTTAAAATTCGTTTGACTCGTATGGGTTCTAAAAAGAAACCTTTCTACCGTATCAATGTTGCAGATTCACGTGCTCCACGTGATGGACGTTTCATCGAAACAGTCGGAACTTATAACCCACTTGTTGAAGAAAATCAAGTGACTCTTAAAGAAGAGCGCGTTTTGGCATGGTTGGCTAATGGTGCACAACCATCTGATACAGTACGTAACATTCTTTCAAAAGCTGGAATCATGCAGAAATTCCACGAGTCAAAATACTCTAAATAAAGGTTAGCTTATGGACACGATTGAAAATCTCATTATTGCAATTGTGAAACCTTTGATTTCACATCCAGATCAATTGACGATCCGTATCGAAGATACGCCTGAATTTCTGGAGTATCATTTGGACTTGCATCCATCAGATGTAGGACGTGTAATCGGTCGGAAAGGTCGGACTATCTCAGCGATAAGGACGATTGTTTATTCGGTCCCAATCCATTCAAAAAAAGTTCGGATTGTCATTGATGAGCAAGACTAATCTTGCTTGAATCAGTTCGAATCTTTGAAGAAGCTACTTTGCTGGGACCACGGTCCCAGCTTTTTTATTCAAATTGGAGAGAATAGATGGAATATCTAAATGTTGGAACCATTGTCAATACCCAAGGTTTACAGGGGGAGATGCGGGTTCTATCAGTAACCGATTTTTCAGAAGAACGCTTTAAAAAAGGAAGTCAGTTAGCTCTATTTGATCCCAAGGGTCAATTTGTTCAGAGGGTAGAGATTCATAGCCATCGTAAAGTCAAGCAATTCGATATCATTAAATTTAAGGGTATGTACCACATCAATGATATTGAGAAATATAAAACCTATACATTAAAAATTGCGGTTGAAGATTTGAGTGACTTAGAAGAAGGAGCCTTTTACTACCATGAAATTATTGGCCTTCCAGTCTATGAAAATGAGGAATTTCTAGGGGAAATCAAGGAAATTTTACAACCTGGCGCCAATGATGTCTGGGTCGTGAAAAGAAAAGGAAAGAATGATCTACTCCTACCCTATATCCCATCAGTAGTCCTAGAGGTAGATTTGGAAGCTGGTCGGGTACTGGTTGAGATACCGGAAGGATTGGATGATGAAAATTGATATTTTGACCCTTTTTCCGGAAATGTTTTCGCCTTTGGAGCACTCTATTGTGGGGAAAGCTAGGGATAAAGGTCTTTTGGAGATAACTTACCATAACTTTCGGGAATCGGCAGAGAAAGCTCGTCATGTCGATGATGAGCCGTATGGAGGAGGTCAGGGGATGTTACTTCGGGCCCAACCCATTTATGATGCTATTGAAGGAATCCAAGGTCGCGAACAGGCACGGGTGATTCTTTTGGATCCTGCTGGTCGTTCTTTTGATCAAACCTATGCAGAGGAACTCTCTAAAGAAGAGCGGCTTATTTTTATTTGTGGGCATTACGAGGGCTATGATGAGCGGATTAAGCCCTTGGTGACTGATGAAATTTCCTTGGGAGATTATGTTTTAACAGGAGGAGAATTGGCGGCTATGACTATTATTGATGCCACTGTCCGTCTTGTTCCACAAGTTATTGGTAAAGAAAGTAGTCATACAGATGATAGTTTCTCATCAGGCCTCTTAGAGTATCCTCAGTATACACGCCCTTATGATTTCCGAGGGATGACTGTACCGGACGTTTTGATGAGTGGACATCATGAGCATATCCGTCAATGGCGTCTGTTCCAAAGTTTGAAAAAAACCTTGAACAGACGACCAGATTTATTAGAAGGCTATGACTTATCCAAGGAAGAAGAGAAATTTTTGCAGCTTATCAAAGAAAATCGAGAAATCGATGAATTCTTTTAAGGAATTCCTTGACAAGGTTCCTAGTGTTCTGTATAATATAATAGATTTTAACTTGAAGGGAGTGAGATGGAATGTCAAAAACAGTGGTACGTAAGAATGAATCATTAGATGATGCACTTCGTCGATTCAAGCGTGCGGTTACTAAAGCTGGTACTCTTCAAGAAACACGTAAACGTGAATTCTATGAAAAACCTTCTGTAAAACGTAAACGTAAATCAGAAGCAGCTCGTAAACGTAAGAAATTCTAATAGTGAAAGCAGTCCTTTGGGATTGCTTTTTTCTGCTATTTATTGCAAAAAAAAGTTGAGACCTAGGTCCCAACTGATTGAATCTTATTATTTTTTCTCAAGAAGAGCTTTGATATCTTGAAGTAATTCAACTTCAGATGGTCCAGCAGCTTCTTCTTCTTCAGCATTTTTAGCACCCAATGCTTGTGCTTTTTCAACAGCTTTCACTACGAAGAAGAGAACTGTACCGATGATCAAGAAATTGATGATGGCACTTAGGAAGTTACCGTATGCAATACCATTCCAAGAAAGGTCAGCGATTTTTTCAACTTGAGCTGCTTTCAAAGCTGGATTCAAGAAGAGAGGTGTCAATACATCTTCTACCAAGGAAGTAATAATTTGTCCAAAAGCAGCCCCGATAATAACGGCTACAGCAAGGTCAACAACATTTCCACGTAAGAGGAAATCTTTCAATTCTTTTAACATCAGAATCTCCATTCTTTTATTTGATACGAATTCATTATAGCTAAGTAAGATTAAAAAAACAATGAATTTGCTTGATTTTTTAAGAGAAAACAAGGAACGGTATGTTTTACAAAAGTTGCTATTTAGGATAAAATGAAGGAATAGTAGTCGGAAGGAGGGCATATGGTTTCAACACAAGAGATTCAAGATTTAAAGAATCGTGTGAACATTGTGGATATTATCGGAGATTACCTTCCACTGACCAAGGCTGGCCGTAATTATTTGGGACTTTGTCCTTTTCATGGAGAAAAAACGCCTTCTTTTAACGTCAACCAGGAAAAGCAATTTTACCATTGTTTTGGTTGTGGCAAGTCAGGAGATGTCTTCCGTTTTATTGAAGAAATCGATGGAATTCCTTTTATGGAAGCTGTTGCCAAGGTGGCACAGTTTAACGGAGAAACCATTGACGTTTCTTTTGCAAGACAAACGAAAGCCAAGCCACCTTCTATTGAAGGAGACTTGATAGCCCTGCATCAAGAAGCTGCGACTTTTTACCAAGCGATTTTGCTGACATCGACTATGGGGAAAGAAGCGCTAGCTTATTTGGAATCACGTGGTCTGTCTCGTAAGGATATTGAATATTTTGGAATTGGATTAGCACCTGCTAGAGGAAGTTTTCTTTATGATCGGGTGAGTCAAAAATTCGATTTTACGGAAGACCGCTATTTAGATTCTGGTCTCTTTCATATTGAGCAGAATCGTTTGGTTGATTCGTTTTATGATCGTATCATGTTTCCTTTAACGAATGTTAAGGGCCAAGTTATTGGTTTCTCCGGTCGGATTTTTGGAAATTCTTCAGACCAACAGGCTAAATACAAAAACAGCCGACGGACTAAGATTTTTAATAAGAGTTTTGAATTCTATCATTTGAATCAAGCACTTCCTCATATTAAGAAGAGTAAAGAAGTTTATCTGACGGAAGGATTTATGGATGTCATTGCTGCTTATCGTGCAGGTGTTCCTAATGTCATCGCAACGATGGGGACCGCCTTGACTTCCGAACATGTCCAACGTTTACGGGCTTATAACCCGACTGTGATTCTAGCTTATGATGGAGATGATGCCGGACAGGCAGCTATTGAGAAATCCATTCAAGAATTAAAAGGTTTTTCAGTAGAGGTTGTACGCTTTTCCCAAGGGATGGATCCGGATGAATTTCTTCAAGCGCATTCTCCAGGAGAGTTGCGTTCCTGCTTGGAGGAGACTCGTATGGATTCCGTTGAGTTTTTGATGGACTATTACCGTCCGGCAAACCTTCAAGGAGTTCAAGCTCAATTAGCTTATGTTGAGCAGTTGGTTCCCTATATTGCAACTCTACCTACCGATTTACTGAGAGAAGTTTATACCAGGAAGCTAATCCAAGAGGCTCCAGCTTTTGATCAAATCCAAGTGGAGCAGCTAGTCGCTAAAGCTCGTGTTCAAGGAGCAGCTGGCTCAGTCAATCAGGTGCGAATAGCTCCGGTAGAGATACCGATAAGTCTTCCTCAGAGTAGGTTAATCCATACCGAGAGGCAGCTGCTTCATCGCTTCATCCACCATAGCTCCCTATTAAATGAATTTCGTTTTTTGGAAAATTTTCACTTTGTTGAAAAAGATCATGAAGATCTCTATCAACTATTGTTAAAAAAAAGGCAATTAACCAGCCAAGATTTGGATGAAGAGACAGAAGCAATCAATCGTTTATGGTATCAAATTCTAGAAATGAATTTACCTCCTCAAATTGGGGATGAGGAGATTGAGCAATTATTACAAACCCAAGAATTAGAAAAGTATAAACAAAAAAATAAAGAAATTGTTAAGACGATTCAAGCAGCCTCGCAGCTTGGACAGCATGATCAGGCTGCACTTGACTTAAATGAACTAATTGCCCAAAAAAGAAAAATGGAGTAAGGAATGGCTAAAAAACAAAAAGAAGTAACAACATTAGATGTTCAAATAGCAGATTTTATTCGGAATCATAAGCTTTCCGGAACTGCAACAGATGAGGAAATTAATAGCTCTCTTATAATCCCTTTTAGTTTAGATGCTGACGGGATTGATAATCTTTTGCAACGAATTCAAGATGCAGGTATTGCAATCACGGATAAAGATGGAAATCCAAGCCAACGTGTTTTGGCAGCCGAGGAAGAGGAAAAGGATTTGTCGGATGAGGAGTTGCTTGGAAGCAATTCAGCTAAGGTCAACGATCCTGTCCGGATGTATTTGAAAGAAATTGGGGTTGTGCCTCTTTTAACCAATGATGAAGAACAAGAATTAGCTATTTTAGTGGAACAAGGTGACTTAGAAGCTAAGCAACGCTTAGCTGAAGCCAATCTACGTTTAGTCGTGTCCATTGCAAAACGCTACGTAGGACGTGGTATGCAATTCCTAGATTTGATTCAGGAAGGAAATATGGGCTTGATGAAAGCGGTGGATAAGTTTGATCATACTAAAGGCTTTAAATTTTCAACTTATGCAACTTGGTGGATTCGCCAAGCCATTACTCGGGCCATTGCAGATCAAGCAAGAACCATTCGGATTCCGGTACATATGGTTGAAACAATTAATAAACTGGTCCGAGAGCAACGGACATTGCTTCAAGAATTAGGACAGGATCCTACTCCAGAACAAATTGCTGAACGCATGGATATGACGCCAGATAAGGTTCGTGAAATTTTGAAAATTGCTCAGGAACCGGTCTCACTTGAAACTCCAATTGGAGAAGAAGACGACAGCCATTTGGGAGATTTTATTGAAGATGAGGTCATTGAAAATCCAGTTGATTATACGACCCGTGTTGTCCTTCGTGAACAATTGGATGAAGTCTTAGATACGCTTACAGATAGAGAAGAGAATGTGCTCCGTCTTCGTTTTGGTTTAGATGATGGCAAAATGCGCACACTTGAGGATGTTGGTAAAGTTTTCAATGTTACTCGCGAACGGATTCGTCAAATTGAAGCAAAAGCCTTGCGTAAACTTCGACAACCAAGTCGTTCAAAACCACTGCGTGACTTTATTGAAGATTAGGGAGAATTCATGGCTTATACAGAAGTAGAAGTGGAAGAAATTAAAACCAAGATTCTTCATGCCTTGGAAGAGGTCATGGATCCAGAATTAGGAATTGATATTGTAAATTTGGGTCTAGTCTATGAAATTCGATTTGAGCCAGAAACAGGTCATACGGAAATTGATATGACCTTAACAACGATGGGATGTCCTTTAGCAGACTTATTAACCTCACAGATCTATGATGTTCTTCGACCACTTGAAGAGGTTCAGAAAGTAGATGTCAAGCTTGTTTGGTATCCAGCTTGGACAGTTGAAAAAATGAGTCGTTACGCACGGATTGCATTGGGGATTAAATAAGAAATAAGGAGAGAGCAGAAAGGAATTCTGATACTTGCAACAGTTTTGTTTTCTAACTCCCCCACGGTTTATTAGAACAGATAGAGACGGCTCATAGAGCTAGTAGATTGTATTGACTAAAAAACAGCAAAGTCTTGCTACAACACAGGGAGTGATTGTTGCTTGGTTCAATTGATGACTTTGTCACATATTTATGATTCACTAATATTTTGAGGTTGCAGCTTGAGCTCAGCCTCTTTTTTGATGCTAGATGTTGGGGTATACCTGGCTGTTGTTTAATATGTAAGTTCATTCTTCTAAACAAAAGGACTAGATATAGTGTTAAAAATCAAAACAACACTAGATGTTGATTTTTTACTTGTGAAGTGATACACTAGTTCTATTCGTAAAAAGGAGGATTATTAGATGAAGAATCGTGTAGACAATTTGCAACGCTTAACTGTGAAGAAGCGTGATGGTCGATCGATTGCTTTTGACTTTCAAAAGTTATGTCTAAGCCTCGAACGTAGTAATCAAGACTTGGAAAGACTTTTGTCTCAGCAGGATTTACAGGAAGTCCTGCAAGGTTTAGAAGAGAGACTCTTGCAGTTGGATGTAGATGTCCTTTCTGCAGTAGATCTTCGACAATTGGTGGTAGACTTTCTCTTAAATGTGAAACAAGAAGAGCTACTTGCGGCTTACCAATTGTATGCGGAGAAAAAAGAGCAAGAGCGCTCAGAATCCTTAGACATCAATCAAGCCATTTATAAGCTCTTAGATCAAGATAGTCATTTGGTCAATGAAAATGCCAATAAGGATGCGGAAGTTTTCAACACTCAAAGAGATTTGACAGCAGGTGTTGTCGGAAAAGCTATTGGCCTGAAACTTTTACCGCCACATATAGCGAATGCCCACCAAAAAGGACTTATTCATTTTCATGATTTGGATTATAGCCCCTATACTCCTATGACCAATTGTTGTTTAATTGATTTTGAAGGAATGTTCGCGAAAGGCTTTAAAATTGGAAATGCAGAGGTTGAGCCCCCTAAATCGATTCAAACAGCAACTGCACAAATTTCTCAAATTATTGCCAATGTTTCCTCCAGTCAGTATGGCGGCTGTTCTGCAGATCGGATTGATCAAATCCTAGCTCCTTATGCGGAACTTAATTATCAGAAGCATCTGAAAGATGCAAAGGAATGGGTCCAGGAAGGAAAGTTAGAACAGTATGCCCGTGTAAAAACGAAAAAAGATATTTATGATGCCATGCAATCTTTGGAGTATGAAATTAATACTCTCTTTACCTCCAATGGACAGACTCCTTTCACATCACTTGGATTTGGCTTGGGTACATCGTGGTTTGAAAGGGAAATTCAGAAAGCGATTTTGAATATTCGCATCCAGGGATTGGGACGAGAAGGGCGAACAGCTATCTTTCCTAAATTGATTTTTACCTTAAAAAAAGGATTGAACTTAGAGCCAGGAAGCCCCAACTATGATATTAAGGAGTTAGCTCTGGAATGTGCGACCAAGCGTATGTATCCGGATATTCTGTCTTATGATAGGATTGTGGATTTAACCGGTTCCTTTAAGGTCCCTATGGGGTGCCGTTCTTTTCTCCAAGGTTGGAAAGATGAGCAAGGAGTAGAAGTGAACGCTGGACGTATGAATCTTGGTGTGGTTACTGTCAATTTACCGAGAATTGCCTTGGAAACCAGTGGTGATAAAGTTGCTTTTTGGAAACTCTTTCGTGAGCGAATGGAACTTGCCAAAGATGCTTTGGTGTATCGAATCAAGAGGGTTAAGGAGGCAAGTCCGGCTAATGCGCCTATTCTCTATCAATTTGGTGCTTTCGGGAAACGCTTAGCACGGGAAGATTCTGTGGATCAGGTCTTTCGCAATTGCAGAGCCACTATTTCCCTTGGATATATTGGTCTGTATGAAGTGGCGAGTGTTTTTTATGGTGGAGACTGGGAAGATAATCCAGAAGCGAAAACCTTTACTTTGGATATTATTCGTGAGATGAAATCCTTGACTGAGACCTGGTCAGAGATATACGGCTATCATTTTTCAGTTTATTCAACTCCATCTGAAAGTTTAACAGATCGCTTTTGTCGTTTGGATACTGAAAAATTTGGCCTCATTGAAAATGTGACCGATAAAGAATATTACACAAACAGTTTTCATTATGATGTGCGGAAAAATCCAACTCCTTTTGAAAAATTAGATTTTGAAAAAGATTATCCAGCAGCCGGGGCAACAGGTGGTTTTATTCATTATTGTGAATACCCTGTTCTCCAACAAAATCCTAAAGCCTTAGAAGCAGTTTGGGATTACGCTTATGATCGGGTTGGTTATTTAGGGACCAATACTCCTATTGACCATTGTTACGCTTGTGGTTTTTCTGGCGATTTTGAACCAACTGAGAAGGGATTTCGCTGTCCTTCTTGTGGTATGACAGATCCTAAAATGGTTGATGTTGTAAAGCGAACTTGTGGCTATTTAGGAAATCCGCAGGCTAGACCCATGGTTCGAGGGCGACACAAGGAAATTACAGCCCGTGTGAAACACATGAATGGCTCAAGCCTTTAATAAGGGGGATTTATGAATAATCCAAAACCCCAAGAATGGCGAAGTGAAGAACTTAGTCAAGGTCGTATTATGGATTACAAGGCCTTTAACTTTGTAGATGGAGAAGGAGTTCGCTGTTCTCTCTATGTTAGCGGTTGTCTTTTTCATTGTTCTGGTTGTTACAATGTCGCAACCTGGTCCTTCTCTGCAGGAATCCCTTATACTTTGGATCTAGAAGAACAAATTATGGAAGATCTTGCCCAACCGTATGTTCAAGGCCTAACGCTTTTAGGTGGAGAACCCTTCCTGAATACAGGAATTCTTCTACCTCTAGTTAAGCGAATTCGAAATGAATTACCAACCAAAGATATCTGGTCTTGGACAGGCTATACATGGGAGGAACTTGCCCTCGAAACACCTGACAAGTTGGAACTTTTGAAGCATATTGACATCTTGGTTGATGGACGTTACGATATGAGTAAACGAAATATGGCTCTTCAATTTAGAGGTTCATCCAATCAGCGAATCATAGATGTCCCCAAGTCACTTGCAGCGAAGCAGATTATACTTTGGGAAAACTTGAGGGAGTAGTAATTCCACTAGTTTCCTGTTAGAGGCTGACTTTTTCCGTATTAGAGAAGTCACTAAAGAGATTATCATGCAAGCGAAGGTTCCATTGATTGTCGAACGCCGACCACTCCGATTTAGGAGTGGTTTTTGGTTTATCTAACAATAAAAGGAATTATATTAAATTTCGTTTAGGGTCGGGTTTTTTCAAAAAGTTATAGAAAGTTACAAGAAAGAATTGGGAAGTAAACAATAAAAAACCTTGATTTCTCAAGGTTTTTATGAAGTTATAGGAAGTTTTAGAAACTTACAAGAAGTTAAGATGGAGCCGGTGGGAGTCGAACCCACGTCCAAACACCTGCCAACATATTTGTCTACAACCATAGGCTATGTCTTCATTTAACAGTTACTCCACACATAGCTCAAGTGAAGTAGCTGCGAGCCTATTCATCTCTTATGAAAGTACTAGGCTGACTTTCATCGTAGCTTGCTAATAATAAGACCGTAGTTCAACACAAGCAATCAAACCTTGGTCACGCCTGCTGGTTTTTAGGCAGCTAGAGCGTAAGAAGTGTTATTTTTTGCAGTTATATTTAACTGGCATTTTTACATCTGCCGATGAGTCGCAAAATATGCCTCATAATGCCTGTCGAATCCGTAACGACCCCTTACATTACTTGATAAGTATATCATTCTTTCACTTGAAAAGCTAGAAAAAACCACGATGTTAACTCAATGTCATTAAGTTAAGACTTAGAATCTAAAATAAGACCACTTTGGAAGTTCAAATTGATATCTGACTTTCGAAAGTGGTCTTTTTGTGCATGCCAAATAAAGGTTTTTATGACCTTTTTTAAA
>NZ_JBTGGE020000042.1:0-2690 GCF_054331515.2 Streptococcus sp. 10F2
AGATATGAGTATGAGACGAAAGAAGTTCCATTTGAGTATGGTATTCGATAAATTTTTAAGGGTACTAATTTAAAAAGATTCTAGTAGGGAATAAATCTACTAGAATCTTTCATGCGTTTGTCGTGACAAAACTCCCCCAAACATTCAAAATATTACTCAAACATCACTAAGTAAACATCAACTCCCAGGGCAGTAGGATAAAATCAAACCATTTGAAAAGTAGCTATGTACGTCTATAACTGATAATAAGACTGATATCGGACTTCTTAACCTAATATTCTATCTAAAAGAAACTGGCAAAAACGAACCTTTTTAGGCTTCGCTTGAAATTTGAATAGCTAAAAACAGCTTAGAATCAACGTTTCTAATAACGTAATTCTAAGCTGTTTTCTATTTTGAAGACTTCTTACCCAACCTCTTTTTATACTAAATCAATACTTTAATTTTTACCTTTAGGCACGTTTCACTGCAATAGCAGGTGAACCTAGTGCATTGTCATAGGAATTATGACTCCGTACATTCCAAAGATAATCTAGACTATGCCATCCACTCAATGACTTCGTATAAGGATCTGATAGTTTAACTTTTCCATCCTTATATTCAGTCAATAATAGTTCGTGGGTACTTGGGTAGTTTACAAAGACACTCGGTCCTACAGCAAGAAGAACTGGATTTCCTAACTCCAGACTTGCTTGAATCGCCTGTTTTGTTTTTAGAACTTCTGACTTATAGCCCCAATGACTCACTGCTTTCGCAATACCAGTTGCTGCAGTTCCTGGACCAATTTTATTAAAGGCATCTGTATTCTTATAGATATAGTCTCCTACTTCTGTTGGAAGGACTGTTTTACCTGAGAGTCCAGTAAATGCCATCGCTAGAGTAGTTGGAACACATCCTGTAGGTCCAAACAAGTAATTTCCATAACGTTTATTCGCCCAGCGGCTATCTAATTGAGAATAGTACGGTACTTCAAGCTTTTGAGGAGTTTGTGGAGCAGGCGCAGGACTGGTTTTAGGAATTGCTACGTTCTCTAACTGAGTTCTCTCTGCTTTCGCCATACTCAATAATTTATCAATGTCAATACCACCTGGACAGAGTGTTGCAGAAACTTCATCATGTCCAATTACATGGTCACGATCGAGTGGGATATTATAGCGAAGCGAAATATCTGCGATCAATTTAGCCGAATTGCGATAAGTTTCTTCTGCAATTGTCCACTCTGGTCCTAAACTATTATTTAGATGCTCAATCCCAATGGAGCGTTGGTTGGTAGGATAATGCCCCGCATGCCAAGCAACTTCATTTTCAGGTACGACTCCCCAAATTTTATCTGGAGTAACCTGATAATGAGCCGAGGTCTCATTCCCATTTCGGATATACCAAGTCGCTCGTGCTCCCTCATCACTCATGCCAGCATTATGGTGAATCACGATACGATCAATGGTGACACGGTTCTGATCAGAATAGACAGGATTCGAATCAATATGAGTCACAACTCCAGAATATTTTTTCGTTCCTACCCATTTTTCTGGATAGCCTTTTCCTACATTTGCTGGCTTTGGAGCATCAAAGCTAGTACTATCAAGCCACTTCAACTGACCTGTAGCATCTTTTACATAAGAATGAATTGTATACATTCCATATTCATAATTATGGCGGCTGTACTCAATACGAGCCTTATAACTACCATCGGCTTGTCTACTAGCCTTATGCCAGATTAAATCATCTTGACCATTATGAGAAGTCCATGTTGGTACCAGTACTTCACGAACATTTGTAAACTTATTCAAATTTGTAATGCGTACATCAAAACCTGTATCGTTCGCATTTTCTACATGAATAGATTTCTGACTTTGAGGAATTTGTACAATTGTCTCAGTCACATAAGTCCGTTGATTGCTTCCAGTCACGTAATGCACATGAACCTGATACTTACCTGAATCATATTTGTGTTGGCTGGTCTCAATGTGGACTTTATAACTTCCATCAGTTTGTTTGCTTGCCTTATGCCAAACAATATCGTCTTGACCATTCTTTTCAGACCAAGTTGGAACTAAAACTTCTTTGACACCAGCTGGGTGATTGACATTCTTAACTACCACGTCAAAACCTGTCGATGAAACATTAGACGTCGAAACCTGACCCGTTTTCTGAACGACTGGTGCCTGTGGAATCCCCACCGTCGTCTCAGTCACATAAGTCCGTTGATTGCTTCCAGTCACGTAATGCACATGAACCTGATACTTGCCTGAATCATATTTATGTTGGCTGGTCTCAATGTGGACTTTATAACTTCCATCAGTTTGTTTGCTTGCCTTATGCCAAACAATATCGTCTTGACCATTCTTTTCAGACCAAGTTGGAACCAAAACTTCTTTAACACCAGATGGATGATTGACATTCTTAACAATCACATCAAAGCCTGTCGATGAAACATTAGACGTCGAAACCTGACCCGTTTTCTGAACGACTGGTGCCTGTGGAATCCCCACCGTCGTCTCAGTCACATAAGTCCGTTGATTGCTTCCAGTCACGTAATGCACATGAACCTGATACTTACCTGAATCATATTTATGTTGGCTGGTCTCAATGTGGACTTTATAACTTCCATCAGTTTGTTTGCTTGCCTTATGCCAAACAATATCGTCTTGACCATTCTTTTCAGACCAAGTTGGAACCAAAACTTCTTT
>NZ_JBTGGE020000043.1:0-11906 GCF_054331515.2 Streptococcus sp. 10F2
GTCTCAGTCACATAAGTCCGTTGATTGCTTCCAGTCACGTAATGCACATGAACCTGATACTTACCTGAATCATATTTATGTTGGCTGGTCTCAATGTGGACTTTATAACTTCCATCAGTTTGTTTGCTTGCCTTATGCCAAACAATATCGTCTTGACCATTCTTTTCAGACCAAGTTGGAACCAAAACTTCTTTGACACCAGCTGGGTGATTGACATTCTTAACTACCACGTCAAAACCTGTCGATGAAACATTAGACGTCGAAACCTGACCCGTTTTCTGAACGACTGGTGCTTGTGGGACACTAACCTGTGTTTTGGTCACAAATTCACGTTTGTTTTGGTTGGTTACATAGTATACATGAGATTGATAAGGACCACTATCATATTTGTGATCTACTGTTGGAATAAAGGCTTTATAGGTACCATCTGCTTGTCGGTTAGCCTTATGCCAGATAATATCATCCTGCCCATTCTTCTCAGACCAGCTAGGGACAAGAACTTCCTTAACACCTTCTGGATGCTGTACTTGACTAACTCGAATCTCATAGCCTTGAGTTGTTACATTACTGCTGGCAACCTTTCCTGTCTTTTCCACCTTAACTGCTGGAGCTACTGGTTTGCTTGGTTGACTAATCTCTTCGATCGCTACATAACGACGAGCTCCAGAATAAGAAATATAGGAAATCCATCGATGACTATCTGCTGTGAGAACACGATCGTAACGCACAGTCTGCCCAGGTTTATAAGTTGCGACATTAGGGCTAGCAATTCGGGCTTCATTTTTCACACCTGCAGTTTTGCTAAACGTATAAGTCCCTTGAGGAGCTAGGGCATTCAAGGTATTTGCAACAGCAGTATCTGTTGTTTGTCCTGCATTATTTTGTGCAGGGAGAGCCACATACCGTCTCGTACCTGAAGTAGCAATGTAGGATAACCATAAACGATCATCTTCTGTCAAAATTCGATCATATGCAACAGACTGACCTTTTTGATACGTCGCTACGACACCCGAAGATAACCGTGGCTGGACATGAACATCCGTAGACTCATCAAATACATATGTTCCTGCATCAGGAAGGCTTGCTAAAATCGGATTCCCCGCAGTTGCTGCTCTACCTGTCGAGAATAAATCCGAAGATTCAAGCTGCGGTTTTACCTCCACGGACTTTGGTTGAAACGTTGTTCGTAATTTAGACTTTGTGGATACCTCTTCCTTTACTACTGAACTTGGTTCCACTGTCTCTGTCTCTTTAATCGAAATCTCTTCACTTACAACAGTCGTTGCTACTTCCGCTTGAACCTCAACATTCCCTTTACTAGATGAAAGGATTGGATCCTGCTCGCCAGAACCACTTCTTGAAATTTCTTGACTAATTACTTCTGATACTACCGAAGCTTCTTGTAAACTATCCGCCTGCACTTGCCCTCCCATGAATACAAGGTTAGCAATAAGAACAGAGGCTGCCCCAAAGGAATATTTCCGAATAGAGAAGCGTTGCTGCGATCCATGTTTCATTCACTTATTTCCTTTATTTTTTACTATATTCTCATTTATTTTATACTACCTTTTCAGTTTTTTCAATATAAATAACCAAAAAGGCTGAGACAAAAGCCTCAACCTCAAGCATTATTAGAAAATATAATCAAAAATTATAAAAATCGATTAGTTTACAAAGTCCAAAAGAGCTAGGAAGCTATCCACTTCAAGAGAAGCACCCCCAACAAGAGCTCCATCTACATCTGGACAAGCCATGTAATCTTTAACATTTGATGGGTTTACAGAACCACCGTATTGTACACGCACTTTATCTGCCACTTCTTGGCCAAAGTCTGCAGCAACAACGTCACGAACAGCTTTACACATTTTTTGCGCGTCATCTTGTGTTGCAGATTTACCAGTACCGATAGCCCAGATTGGCTCATAAGCAATCACAAGTGAAGCCACTTGCTCAGCTGAAAGATCTTTAAGAGCTGCTGAAACTTGTGCACCAACAAACTCAACCGCTTGTCCAGCTTCATAAGTTTCAAGAGACTCACCACAACAGATAATTGGAGTCATACCGTTACGGAAGATTGCGTGTGCTTTTTTATTGATATCTTCATCTGTTTCGTGGAAGTAATCACGACGCTCTGAGTGACCGATAACAACGTAGTCAACACCCATTTCATTCAAGACTTTTGGACTAGTTTCACCAGTGAAAGCACCTGCATCTTCAAAGTAGCAGTTTTGCGCTGCCACTTTAAGGTCTGAATCTTTAGAGAACCATAGCAGTGCGTTCAAATCTACAGCTGGTGCTGCAATAGCTGCCTCAACAAGGTCAGTTGATGGCAATTTACCTGCAAGCCCCTCTACAAAAGCTTGTGCTTCTTGAGGGTTTTTATTCATTTTCCAGTTACCTGCGATAATTGGTTTACGTGACATTTCACATACCTCTTCTATTTTTATTACAGTCCTTATTTTATCACAAAGCCGCTCAGAAAAAAAGAGGAATCACAAAAACGCTAGCCTGACCAAAGGCCAAGCTAGCGTTGTTCTGACTTAAATTGTTAATCTAGGAAATGAACCGAATTAAGCTTCGATTTCAGTAACCATACCTGAACCAACAGTACGTCCACCCTCACGGATAGAGAATGTTGTTCCTTGTTCTACGGCGATTGGGTGGATCAACTCAACGTCGATTGTCACGTTATCACCAGGCATAACCATTTCAGTACCTGCTGGCAACTCGATAGAACCAGTTACGTCAGTAGTACGGAAGTAGAATTGAGGACGGTAGTTGTTGAAGAATGGAGTGTGACGTCCACCTTCTTCTTTAGTAAGGATGTAAACTTCACCTTTGAATTTAGTGTGTGGGTTGATAGAACCTGGTTTAGCGATAACTTGTCCACGTTCGATTTCATCACGTTGAACACCACGAAGAAGAACACCAACGTTGTCTCCTGCAAGACCTTCATCCAATTGTTTACGGAACATTTCAACTCCAGTAACAACTGCTTTAGTAGTTTCTTCTTTGATACCAACGATTTCGATTTCATCGTTAACACGAACCACACCACGGTCGATACGTCCTGAAGCAACAGTACCACGACCAGTGATTGAGAATACGTCCTCGACTGGAAGAAGCAATGGTTTGTCAGTATCACGTTCTGGTTCTGGAATGTATGAGTCAACAGTATCCATCAATTCCATGATGATATCTTCAAATGCTGAATCACCTTCAAGAGCTTTAAGAGCTGAACCTTGGATAACTGGTAGATCATCACCTGGGAAATCGTATTCTGAAAGAAGGTCACGGATTTCCATTTCAACCAACTCAAGCAACTCTTCATCATCAACAAGGTCAACTTTGTTCATGAAGACGATCAAGTTTTTAACACCAACCTGACGAGAAAGAAGGATGTGCTCACGAGTTTGTGGCATTGGTCCATCTGTAGATGCAACTACAAGGATCGCTCCGTCCATTTGAGCCGCACCAGTGATCATGTTTTTAACGTAGTCCGCGTGTCCTGGAGCGTCGATGTGAGCGTAGTGACGTTTTTCAGTTTCGTACTCAACGTGTGCAGTGTTGATAGTAATTCCGCGTTCGCGCTCTTCTGGAGCAGCATCGATAGAAGCGTAATCTTTAGGTTGGTTAACTGATGAAGGCAAACGACGTGCCAAAACAGTTGTAATCGCTGCAGTTAGGGTAGTTTTACCGTGGTCAACGTGTCCAATTGTACCAACGTTAACGTGGGGTTTACTACGATCGTATTTTTCTTTTGCCATTTGGGTAAAAGCCTCCAATAAAATATATTTTATAGATAGACAGTAGGCAATACAGTCTAACTTTCCATACTATTCTATCAGACTGTTAGAAAAAATCAAGCCTTTTACCTCTTTTTTTAATTTTTTCCCAGGGATTAACCCGAGTTCCGAAGCCCCGTCGCAATTCCATTAATCGTAGTCGCAATCAAGGAGTCCGCAGAAGCTGGTAATTTACCTTCTCGCTTACGCCGAATCAACTCAACTTGAACATAGTTTAAAACATCAAAATACGGCATCCGATAAGACAAACTATTAGAAAGATAAGTATTGTCCGCCAATAGTTCTTCTCGTTCCTCTATTAATAGGATACTTTCTTTGGTTTTTTGCCATTCTGCTAAAATCAAGTCATAGACAGCCGCTACTTGCGGTTCCTGGACTAAATCCCGATAATGACCCGCGATTGTCATATTTGATTTGGCTAAGACCATATCAACATTGGAGAGCAAGCCCCTGAAAAATGGCCATTTCTGATACATTTGACGGAGAATGGAGAGCCACTCACTGTCCTCAGCCATTAAAGTTTGAAAGGCGCACCCAACACCGTACCATCCAGGTAGCATGATCCGGTTCTGGGACCACGAAAAGACCCACGGAATAGCCCTTAATCCTGAAATTTCTGTAATCGTCTTTCTAGCCGCTGGGCGCGAACCAATATTCAGACTGGAAATTTCCGTAATCGGACTAGCTTCAAAGAAGAAATCATAGAATGCCGGATTTTCAAAGACTAGGTCACGATAGGCCTGGTAACTAGTCTCTACCAAATGATTCATCACCCGACCATAGGTCTCCCGTTGCTCGGGACTCAATTCTGTTTCCAAACTCACCATGCGATCAAGTGAGGCGGACAGAAGCATCTCCAAATTGTAGTAAGCAGCTTCCTTATTCCCGTATTTATTGGCAATAACCTCTCCTTGCTCTGTTAGACGAATGCGATCGCGAATACTTTCAAGAGGTTGTGCAATAATAGCCTCATAGGTAGGGCCGCCGCCACGACCAACTGTTCCTCCACGTCCATGGAAGAATGTTACTTTCACCCCAAATTCTTGACCTAATTTCTGCAAGTCTTCTTGCGCCTGGTAAAGAGACCAAACTGATGACAGATAGCCTCCATCCTTATTACTATCTGAATAGCCTAACATAATTTCTTGATAGCCATTACAGGAGACAATCCATCTTTGAACCAAATCCAAGGATAGGTAAGACCGCATGGTCCGACGAGAAGCTTCCAAATCCTCAATTGTTTCAAAAAGAGGTACCAATTGAAGACGAGTACGCTCACGGTTGACCAGTCCAACTTCTTTCAACAGAATTGCTAATTCCAAAAGATCAGAGACACTGGTTGCATGGGAAATAATGGACTGACGAATCACTTCTTCACCAAGCACATCTTTCAACTGAGCAGCCATGGTAAGAATAGACAATTCCTTAGCTAGTAAATCACTCTTTGGAAGGGTTGGAGCCGACAAGGGACGTGGATCCTTTTCCAGTAGTTCAAGCAGGACAGATACTTTTTCTTCTTCAGATTGACTGGAATAGTCTTCCATGAGACCAGCTGTTGCCAATAATTCTGCCACACAAGCTTCATGGATAGAGGAATCTTGACGAAGGTCAATGCTAGCCAGGTAAAAACCAAAGACCTCTACTGCTGTAATGAGTTGACTCAACTTCCCACTCGCCAAATGCTGTTGACCACAGGTCGCTAATGACGCTTGTACCTGCTCCAACTCTACCTTAAATTCTTCTGCGGAAGAATAAGCAGGGATTTGCTCCCAATCCCGCTCCTGTTGAATGTTAACCAAGTCTTTACCAGCCAAAGCCAGATACTCTGCTCGCCCTAAAAAGGCCTGCATGTTCCGCTGAGTTTTTAGAAGACGGTCACGAATCCAGGAAAGAGCGCGTCTATAGGGTTCTTTTTCTCTAAAAATCGAATTATCCTGTGAGAGACTAGCCATGCGACTCACGTCTTCACTCACATGTGTTAGGTTGAGTGAGACAGAATAATCCCGATACAGCTTGTTTAGATGTTGCAAATAGAAATCAAAAAGAACTTCTTGCTGCACCCGTGCTGATTCCTTCAGGGTTTCAGCTGTGACAAACGGATTTCCATCCCGGTCACCACCAATCCACATTCCCATAGACACAGGCTTACTGGCAGGTACGGATAGTCCCTGTTCCTGAGCTAAATTCCGATAGGTCTGTGTCAAACGTGGGACAGCTTCAAGGAGCGAGCTCCGATAATAAGCCATAGCATTGACGATTTCATTGGTTACGGTTAGTTTTTGCTCCCGGATCAAATCCGTTTGTAAAATTGTCTCTAAATAACGGTAAAGCTCTTCTTCCCACTCAGCTTGATTAAGGTCACCGGGTAAAGCCATCCGCTTACGTTTCAGTAATTCATGAATTTGGGCTGTCAAATCAAGCAAAGACTTCCGTTGAACCTGAGTCGGATGGGCCGTCAAAACCGGTACTACTTGTAAATCTTCTAGAAGGGCTTGGGCATTTTCCATTTGAGCAGTCCGAGCTACAGCTTGACTGAGTTTCCCAAGATAGTCTTCTTGCAAATTATTGCGCCGCTGAATGGTTACTTCCAAATCCACATCTTCCGCTATATTGATTAACAGAGGAACAACTGCAAAATAACGCACTAAAAGGGCTAAGCGACTCAATTCCAAGTCCTTCAGGAAGGTCGCGATAGCCTGGTCCTCCCCTTCTACTACCCAGGTTTTTACCTGGGCAATCTCATCAAGCACTTCTGGTCCAAAAGCGCCTGCTACAATCTGATTGACCATTCGAGTCAATTCTTGGGCATCTTGAGCGATAAGATCGGCAGACACCTGGTACTCTAATTTTTCCATAGATACTCCTAATATGCAAAAAGAGGCGTGGAAGAGGCTCTTCCCCATCCCGCCCTATCCAATAAGTTCTTTCATCCTCAATAGTGAGAGTTGGTTTCTTCTAGTTCTTTTTTCGTTTCCGCCGCGTCAACATTTAAAACAAACGCAATTGCAATAGAGAGAACCAGAAGACTGTTCCCGCCCTGCGACAAGAAGGGGAAGGTTACCCCAGTCGAGGGAATTAGTCCTGAAATCCCACCAATATTAACAAAAGTCTGCGTCAATAAAAGACCACCAACGCCTGTTGCCAACATGGCATTAAAAGGATCACGCGCTCGGATTCCTACCAGTAAAATTCGAAGAATTAAAAAGAAAAGCAAACCTAAAATCAGACTCGCACCGACAAAACCTAACTCCTCGATCACAATCGAAAAGACAAAATCGGTATGCGCTTCCGGCAGATAGCCATTCTTCTCGATGGAATTGCCCAAGCCAAGACCAAACCAAGAACCATTGCTCATGGCATAGTAAGAATTCGCCAACTGATGCCCAGAATCAGACAAGTCCTCAAAAGGATTAAAGAAGGCACTGAAACGCTTGGCAATATAACCAAATAAGGGAATCTTCGCAACAACATCTACCCCAATAAGTCGAATCGTTCCCAAAACAGCAGCTGACAAAGCTACCACAGCTCCAAGACTCGTCATAAACCAACGATAGGAAATCCCACTCAAGGAAACCATCATCAATACCAGGAATGTCAAAATTGTCGCATTCCCCAAGTCAGGTAAGGAAGCCACAACGGCTAACGAGAACATGACAGCTACTCGCCAATCTGTAAAAGAGCGTGGCCAAAAAGTATTCTTAGTCAGAGCATAATAATCGCTCCTAGCTATCAAGTCTTGCTCTCGGCTAAAAACGGAAGCCAAATACCAGACCATCACAACCTTGAGGTATTCAGCTGGTTGAATACTCAGAGGTCCCAATAAAATCCAACCTCGTGCCCCATTAATCGTCGCTCCAAAAAAGCGCGAGACAATGAGCAATAGAATAACAATGGCTAGAATGGCCCCTACTACTTTTGAGTTCTTTAAAAAATCTAGTTTTAATTTATAAATCAAGGCAATCCCGATTAAACTCGCAATCCAAAAGACCCCCTGTGTCAAAACTGAGCTGAATGGATTTCCACCACTCTGAATCGAGTTGGCACTAGTCGTTGAATAGACTACAATCAAACCCAAGATAGACAATATGAGGTAAGGAATTAGGATTGAGTAGTTTAACAAGTAGCGTTTTTCAATCTTCATCACGTACCCGTTTTCTCTAAAAATTCAGCCTTGATTATACCATTTTCACCGACGAAAAAAAAGCCAAAGACAGTAGCACCCCTTCCAATTGGACAGTTTTTCTATTTTTACCCAAAAACAGGTGAGATTCCTTGTCATTTCAATCATTTTAAGATAGAATGAAGCTTATGAGACAAAGGATAAATCCTATTTATATGGCAGTCTTTTTCGGTTTCATCTTTCTTAGTCTGATTGCCGGCCATAATCAAGTTCAATTCTTAAAAGCTGAACAAGAAGCGGCTCGTGCAGCCAAGGCCACCGAGGAAGCCAAAAAGAAAAAAAGCGAAACAAAGAAAAAGAAAAAAACAACAACGGAAAACGTCAACCTACGTCCCATCGTAGACCTCTCTGGCTGGCAATTACCGGAAGAAATTGACTATGATGCTATGGCAGCTGGTGTGTCTGGTGCTATCATTCGAGTCCACAGTGGAGCTCAAGCTAAAAAGGAAAATGCAGCCACTTATCTCAACGGAATTGACAAATCCTATCAAAAACACATTGAAGAATTCAAAAAGAGAGATATTCCTGTCGCTGTCTATGCCTATGTTGCAGCTGGTTCAGTCAAAGAAATGCAAAAGGAAGCCGAAGAATTCTATCAAGCTTCCGCCAAATACAAGCCAACCTACTACTGGTTAGATGTGGAAGAAAAAACCATGTCCAACATGGACAAAGGAGTTGAGGCCTTCCGTGTCAGATTACAAGAACTAGGTGCGAAGAATATTGGTATTTACATTGGAACCTATTTCATGGAAGAACACAGTATCAGCACTGATAAATTTGATGCTGTCTGGTTCCCCACCTATGGTGTTGATTCCGGTTACTACAATGCTGCCCCTTCGACAGACATTGACTATGACCTCCATCAATATACCTCCCGAGGTTGGTTACCAGGTTTTGATAAGGAGGTTGATTTGAATCAGATCTCCCCACTCAAAAATACCGCTGATGTTTATAAAAAATTATTCCAGAGGGACGCTGTAGACTACCAATACCAAAATGCTTCCCAGACAGAATAGAATCAAAGGCTGGGACTGAGGTCCCAGCCTCTCTTTATGACACAAAGGAGCAATATGGCTAAGAAAAAAATCAAAAAAACCTTGGTCGAACAAATCTTGACCAAAGCTGGTATTGAGTATCAAGCTCACCAATTTAATGGGCTCGAAGGTCAGACCCCTGATGATATTAATCGCAAACAAATCTTTAAAACCTTGGCTCTTAAAGGAGACAAAACTGGCCCACTTATTGGTGTACTCTCCATAGAAGATCATCTAGCCGAGAAAAAATTGGCAGCATTATCTGGTAATAAGAAAGTTCAGATGATTCCCCAAAAAGACTTGGAAAAAACAACTGGCTATGTTCATGGAGCCAACAATCCCGTCGGTATTCGCCAGCGGCATCAGTACCCAATCTACTTCGATGATCGGGCTTTAGATTTCTCGAGCATCTTGGTTTCTGCAGGTGAAATTGGCCAAAGTGTCCAAGTCAATCCCCAAGAACTAGCTCAATTCGTAGGCGCAAGCTTTGCTAATTTTCGTGAGAAAGGAGAAGAAAAATAATGAAGTTATACTTTGTTCGTCATGGTAGAACGGAATGGAACGAGGAAGGACGTTTTCAAGGAGCTAGTGGAGATTCACCACTATTAGACCAATCTATTGGGGATATCGAAACTCTGGGAAAACACCTACAGCACATCCATTTCGATAGAATCTTCTCTAGTGATCTTCCACGGGCACTTCATACAGCTCAAATTATTCAAGCTCAAAATCTTCATCCAGTTAAGATTGAACCCCAAGAATCACTCCGTGAGTGGCAACTGGGCCGCTTAGAAGGTCAAAAAATTGCCACTATGGAAGCCATCTATCCCCAACAGATTCGAGCCTTCCGTCATAATCTAGCCAAGTTTAATTACGACATGTTCGAAGCTGAATCTGTTTATAAAACCACCCAACGAGTTGCTGAATTGGTACACAGTCTAAAGAATCAACCTTATGAACATGTTCTCTTTGTAGGGCATGGTGCTAATCTAGTAGCTTCCCTTCGTACCCTTTTAGGAGTAAGCCCTGCCTTCATCCGAGACTGGGGCGGTCTTGCAAACGGTAGTCTTACCATCTTAGAGACGGATAATTTTAATGATTTCCAACTCCTAAGTTGGAATGATACAAGCTTTTTAGAGTCTGTAAAAGTCGAATCTATCCACTCATAACCCTTGTAATTGTGATAAAATAAAAAATAGTCTACGGATGACAGAGGAGGAAAATATGTCACACCATCTAACAGAGGAACTCAATGACCAGCAAATCATTCGTCGGGAAAAAATGCAGGCCTTGGCGGATGCTGGTATTGATCCCTTCGGTCAGCGCTTCGAACGAAGTGCAAATTCTGCAGAATTGAAAGAGAAATATGCAGACTTGGACAAAGAAGCACTTAATGACTTAAACGAGTCAGCAACCATCGCCGGTCGCTTGATGACAAAGCGAGGCAAAGGAAAGGTCGGATTTGCACATGTCCAAGACCGTGATGGCCAAATTCAAATTTATGTCCGTAAGGATGAAGTTGGCGAAGAAAACTATGAAATCTTTAAGAAAGCGGATTTAGGTGATTTTATCGGTGTTGAAGGTCAAGTCATGCGGACCGATATGGGAGAATTGTCCATCAAGGCTAGTCACCTAACGCACTTGTCTAAATCCCTTCGACCGCTTCCTGAAAAATTCCATGGTTTATCTGACGTTGAGACCATCTACCGCAAACGCTATTTGGATCTTATCTCCAACCGTGAGAGTTTTGAGCGGTTCATGGCGCGCTCCAAAATTGTATCTGAAATCCGCCGTTATCTAGATAACCAAGGGTTCCTTGAGGTAGAAACACCTGTCCTTCATAACGAAGCTGGTGGAGCTGCTGCTCGTCCCTTTGAAACCCACCACAATGCGCAAAACATGGATATGGTACTCCGTATTGCAACAGAGCTACACTTGAAACGGTTAATCGTTGGTGGTATGGAACGTGTTTACGAGATGGGACGTATTTTCCGAAATGAAGGTATGGACGCTACCCACAATCCAGAGTTCACAACCATTGAAGCCTATCAAGCTTATGCAGACTTCCAAGATATTATGGACTTGGTCCAAGGAATTATTCAAGCAGCAGCTAAAGCTGTTACAGACCAAGCTGTCATTACCTATCAAGACCAAGAAATCAACATTGGTCATGATTTCGCTCGTCTACATATGATTGATGCCATTAAAGACATTACCGGGGTAGACTTCTGGCAAGAAATGACCTTGGAACAAGCTCAAGAACTAGCCAAGGAACATCAGGTTCCTGTGGAAAAACACTTCACTTCAGTTGGTCATATCATCAATGCCTTCTTTGAAGAATTCGTGGAAGACACCTTGATTCAACCAACTTTCATTTATGGTCACCCAGTTGAGGTTTCTCCATTGGCTAAGAAAAATCCTGAGGATCCTCGCTTCACCGATCGTTTCGAACTCTTTATCGTCGGTAAAGAATTTGCCAACGCCTTCACAGAATTGAACGATCCAATCGATCAACTTTCCCGCTTTGAAGCTCAAGCCAAGGCTAAAGAATTGGGAGATGACGAAGCAACTGGTATTGACTACGACTTCGTTGAAGCCCTTGAATATGGAATGCCACCAACAGGTGGACTTGGAATTGGAATCGACCGCCTCGTTATGCTTCTTACCAACGTAACCAGCATCCGTGACGTCCTCTTATTCCCAACGATGAAATAAGCTAAAACTAGGCTGGGTAAAAACTAAAAATCTCTCGACTCGCTTAAATTTTCTACCATTTGTCAACCAACTTCTCTAAAAATGGGCCAATTTATTTGGCAGAGTGGTGCCTGTTGAGCCTAGTTGTAAAGCTAAGAGAAGGGGATTTGGTGTCAAGGCCTTGAGCGTTAG
>NZ_JBTGGE020000044.1:0-14448 GCF_054331515.2 Streptococcus sp. 10F2
CTCCAGAATTAAATCCTATTGAAAAAAGCTGGGCTATTTTAAAAAAATCAGTTACAGAATTACTTCGTAAAATGGACTCTATAACTGATGCAATAACATACTATTTAAAAACTAAATGACTATACAATCTGAAGACTAGAAAATTTCAAAGAGATGACGAGTAACGTCGAAGCATACGCAATCCATCAATCCATCGGCTCATCAAAGAGGCTTGCCAAAGTCAGCAGGTGATATTGAATAAGTCTCAGGTATTCGATTGCTAAAAACTTCCCTTTCTCTGTTGACAAGTTCTAAGAGTTTCTCAAATCGTGAGAATTACGAGGGTTAAAGAGATTTTTGAAAAGTATTGACGAACGGGATCGGTCGACTTATGGTATAGTAAAGAGGAGGAGGTGAAGGAATGAAAAATCAAAAGCAAAGAATTGTTCAAGGAACACTTTATGGAATAATATCGGGTATTGTCTGGGGTCTGTGTGGGATTATTGGTCAATACTTTTTTTCTCATTACACGGTGGAAACGGGATGGATTACCTCCATGCGTCTTTTGATTGGAGGAGTGGTTTTACTGACCTTAGCTTATGTCCAAGATCCTGCAGGGCTCTGGCGGATTTGGAGAGATTCGAAAATGTTACTACGTTTTTTTGCCTATACGATTCTAGGTCTCTTTTCGGTTCAATTCTTCTTTTACCTATGTATTCAATATTCAAATGCGGCCACGGCAACGATTTTACAGTTTACAGCGCCAGTCTTTATTTTGCTCTATACGGGTCTATGGAAGAAGCATCCTGTTTCTAGTAAATCCATTCTGTACGTGTTGTTAACCATGCTTGGAGTGATTTTATTGGTGAGTGAAGGTGATCTGAGTCAGCTCTCCATTAGTCCGATGGCCTTGATGGCTGGTCTTTTAAGTGCGGTTGGGATTCTGTTTAATACCACCTTGCCGACCTACTTTATGAGCCACTTTGGTTCTCTCTATACTTTAGGTTGGGGTCTTTTGGTAGCAGGGATTTTTTCTAATTTTCTCTATCCCGTTTGGCAAGTGACTTTCCAAGTAGATGCTATTAGCTTCTCCATTTCGGCCATTATTGCTCTTTTTGGGACTGCCTTGTCCTTCTGGATTATCTTGCAGGCTCTCACATTAGTGTCTCCTCTAGTTATCTCGGTAGTCGGAGCTAGTGAACCTCTGGCCTCCATCTTACTGAGCTTGGCCTTTTTAGGCCTGGAGCCTCATTGGTCGCTCTTTGTGGCTTCTCTGTTGATTTTGCCTTCTATGGTTCTGCTTTCCATAGAAGAAGAGAAGGTTTAATCGTGTCAAAAAGAAAAGGGGCCTCTACAGTTAGCCCTGTTTGGGAGTAAAAAATGGATTGTGCACAGTTAATGGACAAGGTAGAAGCTGCCTCTTATAGGATGATGACCACCCTCCTACAGGAGGGTGGGCCTTTGTCTATGGGAGAGCTTCGCATGCGAACAGGTTTGTCTCGAAAGACGTTTCTGAAGTACTTGGGGGAATTTAATGAGCTCTTAGACCGAGAAAAACTGGGGGCTTATCTGAGTATCGAGCAGGAGTTTGTGCGGTTGCAGGCTGGACCGCAGTTTCGCTTGCCGGCACTGACAGGTGTTCTTTTACGGCGTTCTTTGCGTTTTCGGCTGTTGGAAGCTATCTGGTCCCAACAAGTCTTTACGATTCAGACTTTATCTGCTCGTTTTCAAATCAGTGAAGCAACCTTGAACCGGCATTTACTAGGCCTTAACCAGTTGTTGGAAGAGTTCGGTTTGGTGATTCAGAATGGCCGTTTGCGAGGGAGTGAGCTACAGGTGCGTTTTCTAGCTTTCTGCTTGTTACGGGAAATGACTCTCCCAGAAGATTTAGCTAGAATCCAGCAGCAGGCAGATTATCAGCAGTTTCAAACTGCTATACGAGCAGTGATTCAGAAGGATTCGGGCTTAGACTTGCCTATTTGGTGGTCTTTGGCTCAGGTACGGCAACGTTTTCGGCAGGAGCCTTCAGAAGCTTTACAGCTCTATCAAGAACATCCTACTTTTCAACAGTTGGTGGGGGGATTGGCAAGTTTAGATTGGGATTCTTCGGAGCTAAGCCTTTTGTTTGCTTTTTTACTAGGCCAAGGTCTATTAGCTAGTAGGGAAATGGAAAAATTTTTGGCTTTTGGAGGCCCCATTCAGGATAAGGTAACAGAGTTGCTTCAGGCTCTCAAAGAATTAGGCGTCTCTTTACAGGGGCCAGGTCCAGTTTTAGACGATTTGGGTCGCCTAGCTAGTCAGGTCTATTTTTTTCAAGGGGGTCTTGTTAGCTGGGAGGGCGAGGGGATCTTGCGTTCCTATACCCGGATTCATCCTCAATCTTGGATTACGGTAGATGTTGCCCGTTCTTTAGCCCAACGTCTGGTTGAGGAGAAGGATAGCCGTTTGTTGGCATTTGAATGGGATTTTGTTCAGATTTTAGATTATCTAGGGGATTTGAAACAACCCATGAAGCGTTTGGCAGTGGATTCTCATCGTTCGCCTTTGGTTTTGGCGCGGATGGTTCGAACTCTCAAACAGTACCTGCAACATAATCGTTTAATTGAAGTTGAGACCTACCAAGCTGGGGTCAATTACAGTTTGGTTGTGACAGATGCTGCTTGGCGATCTTATTCTAACCAACCCCTTTATGTCTTGAAAGAAGATTTATTAGGCTATGACTTGGAAGTTATTCGTGAGCTTCTTCAAACTGATAGTATTTTGTGATTTATTCACAAAATACTATCAGTTTTTTTTGTAAAAGCAAAAAAGTTGATAGGATGAGAATGAAAGCGTTTGATATACTGAACATAGAATAAACCTTAGGAGGTCGATGATGACTGAAACATATATTATGGCAATTGACCAGGGAACGACGAGTTCGCGGGCGATTCTTTTCAATAAAAAAGGAGAGAAGGTTGCTAGTAGTCAAAAAGAATTTACGCAGATTTTCCCAGAGGCTGGTTGGGTAGAGCATAACGCGAATGAAATTTGGACATCTGTTCAGTCGGTTATTGCAGGAGCGTTCATTGAGAGCGGCGTGAAGCCAAGTCAGGTAGCGGCTATCGGGATTACAAACCAACGGGAGACTACGGTGGTTTGGGATAAGAAAACAGGCCTACCGATTTACAATGCTATTGTATGGCAATCGCGTCAAACAGCTCCGTTAGCGGAACAATTGAAGCAGGATGGTTATACAGAATTGTTCCATAAGAAGACCGGTTTGGTGATCGACGCTTACTTCTCTGCAACGAAGGTACGCTGGATTTTGGATCAGGTACCAGGAGCTCAAGAGCGAGCTGAAAAAGGTGAATTACTCTTTGGAACCATTGATACTTGGTTGGTTTGGAAGCTGACAGACGGAGCTTCTCATGTGACAGATTATTCCAATGCAGCTCGGACAATGCTTTACAACATTGAGACCTTGGAGTGGGATGATGAGATTCTTGAAATCTTGAATATTCCAAAAGCTATGCTGCCGGAAGTACGCTCTAATTCTGAGATTTATGGTAAGACCGCTCCATTCCACTTCTATGGAGGAGAAGTGCCAATCTCAGGGATGGCCGGAGACCAGCAAGCAGCTCTCTTTGGTCAATTAGCCTTTGAGCCTGGAATGGTGAAAAATACTTACGGAACTGGATCGTTCATTATTATGAATACCGGTGAGAAGATGCAGTTGTCACAGAATAATCTCTTGACGACCATTGCTTATGGAATCAATGGCAAGGTTTACTATGCCCTTGAAGGTTCAATTTTTATTGCGGGTTCAGCTATTCAATGGCTACGTGATGGCTTGCGGATGATTGAAGCTTCTCCAGAATCAGAGACTCTGGCTCTCGCTTCTCAAAGCAACGACGAGGTATATGTTGTACCAGCCTTTACTGGTTTGGGAGCTCCTTATTGGGATCAAAATGCTCGTGGTTCAGTCTTTGGCTTGACTCGTGGTACAAGTAAAGAAGACTTCATTAAGGCGACTCTTCAATCGATTGCTTATCAGGTTCGGGATATCATTGATACCATGCAAGTAGACGCTGACACAGCTATTCACCTACTCAAGGTTGATGGTGGAGCAGCGATGAATAATTTCTTGATGCAATTCCAGGCGGACATCTTGGGTATTGATATTGCACGTGCTAAGAACCTTGAAACAACAGCCTTGGGAGCAGCCTTCTTGGCTGGATTAGCTGTTGGTTATTGGCAAGATTTGGACGAGTTGAAGACCTTGAATGAAACAGGACAACTTTTTGAGCCATCGATGAATGAAGCGCGTAAGGAACAACTCTATAAGGGTTGGAAAAAAGCTGTTAAAGCGACTCGGGTCTTTGCGGAAGATTCTGATACTGAAAATCACTTGTAATCTTAAATGTCAGAATCTCCCTGAATGAAAGGTCCATTGGACCTTTCATTCAGGCTTCATAATTTAGTAAGGAACGAACTTGGACTTATACTCTATTGTAGAGAGTATTAGATAGGAATAGGTATTAACCATGGAATTTTCAAAACGAACCCGCACTCGGGCATTGGAAAAAATGCAAGAACACACACTAGATCTTCTCATCATTGGTGGGGGGATTACAGGAGCTGGTTTGGCTTTACAGGCTGCAGCTTCAGGCTTGGATACTGGTTTGATTGAGATGCAAGACTTTGCGGAGGGAACCTCTAGTCGTTCAACGAAGTTGGTTCACGGTGGTTTGCGTTATCTCAAGCAGTTTGATGTAGAGGTTGTATCCGATACGGTTAGTGAGCGGGCGGTGGTGCAACGAATTGCACCTCATATTCCGAAACCAGATCCAATGTTGTTGCCGGTTTACGATGAACCAGGTGCCACCTTTAACCTTTTCCGCTTGAAAGTGGCTATGGATTTGTATGATCTTTTGGCTGGTGTAAGCGGCTCTTCCGTTGCTAACCAAGTTCTCAGTCGGGAACAGGTTTTGGAGCGGGAACCTGACTTGCGTAAGGAAGGATTGGTGGGTGGTGGTGTCTACCTTGACTTCCGTAATAATGATGCCCGTTTGGTGATTGAAAATCTCAAACGAGCGAATCAAGATGGGGCTTATTTGGCGAACCATGTCAAAGCAGAAGGTTTCCTCTTTGAAGGAGATCGCATTGTTGGGGTTCAGGCCCGTGATTTATTGACGGATCAAACTCTAGAAATTCGGGCTAGTCTCGTTATAAATACAACTGGCCCGTGGTCTGACCAGGTTCGGAATCTCAGCAATCCTGAACAGGCCTTTAGTTTGATGCGCCCAACTAAAGGGGTTCACCTAGTAGTGGATTCTAGTCGTTTGAAGGTTAGTCAACCGGTTTATTTTGACTCTGGCTTGGCTGATGGTCGAATGATCTTTGTTCTTCCGCGTGAAAATAAAACTTATTTTGGAACAACGGATACGGACTATCAAGGTGATCTGGCTCATCCTCGGGTGGAACAAGAAGATGTGGATTATCTCTTGCAGATTGTTAACCATCGTTTCCCAGAAGCTCACTTGACCGTTGCGGATATTGAAAGTGGTTGGGCTGGTCTGCGTCCATTGATTGCGGGGAATAATGCCTCTGATTACAATGGTGGGGACAACGGTTCCCTTAGCGACGATAGTTTTGAGCAGTTAATTGGGGCGGTTCAAGCTTATCTCGCAAAAGAAAAAACAAGGGAAGATGTGGAGCACGTTCTGAGCAAAATGGAATCGTCTACTTCTGAGAAAAGCTTAGATCCGTCTGCGGTATCACGTGGTTCTAGCTTGGAACGAGATCCAAATGGTCTTCTAACCTTGGCAGGTGGTAAGATTACAGATTACCGCAAGATGGCCGAGGGAGCTATGGAGCTTATTTTGCAAATTCTTGCAGAGGAGTTCCAGCGGAACTTTACTTTGGTGCATTCGAAGACTTATCCGGTATCAGGTGGGGAGCTCAATCCACACAATGTAGAAGCGGAATTGGAGGTCTTTGCACAATTGGGAGTGGCTCGTGGTTTGGATAAGGATGAGGCTAAGTATTTGGCGAACTTGTATGGCTCAAATGCACCGAAGGTTTATGCCTTGGCCCACGAAGTCCAAGCTGCTCCGGGCTTGAGTTTGGCAGATACGCTATCTCTCCATTATGCGATGAAAAATGAGTTGACCTTGAGTCCAGTTGATTTCTTGCTTCGCCGAACCAATTACATGCTCTTTAAGCGGGAGCAAGTAGATGCGATTAAGGATGCGGTAGTTGAAGAAATGGCTCGTTATTATGATTGGAGCACAGAAGAAAAGGCTGCCTACCAAGCAGAATTGGAAGCTTGTCTTGCAGAAAATGATTTAGCCTCTTTGAAGGCATAAGGAGAACAATATGTCGAATGAATTTTTAGGAGAATTTTTAGGGACAGCCTTGCTTATCCTTTTGGGGAATGGGGTAGTGGCAGGGGTTGTTCTTCCCAAAACCAAAAACCATGATGCAGGTTGGATTGTCATTACAGCTGGCTGGGGTCTGGCCGTTGCGATTGCAGCTTTTGCGGTGAGTAGCTTATCCCCTGCTCATCTGAATCCTGCTGTATCTCTAGCCATGGCACTTAATGGCTCTCTACCCTGGGCTTCTTTTGGTAGCTATGTAGTGGCGCAATTCCTTGGAGCTATGTTTGGACAAATCCTAGTTTGGCTCATGTACAAACCTCACTATGATACAGCAGAAGATCCAGCTGCAATCTTGGGAACCTTTGCGACAGGTCCAGCTCTTCGAGACAATGTTTCCAACTTGATTTCTGAAATCTTGGGTACCTTCGTCCTTGTCTTGACACTTTTAGCGATGGGAACAGCTAATATTGCTGCGGGAGTATCAACCCTATCTGTAGCGGCTCTGATCATTGGTATTGGTCTGTCTCTCGGAGGTACTACTGGATACGCCATCAATCCAGCGCGCGACTTGGGTCCACGCTTGGTGCACTCTCTTTTACCGATTTCAAACAAGGGTGATGGCGATTGGTCTTATGCTTGGATTCCAGTCGTAGGTCCTCTTCTCGGTGCGGTTTTGGCTGTGTTGGTTTACGGATTGTACTAATACGAACTCCACGTTTTTAAGGTAGTTGGCTTAGCCAACTACCTTTTGTGTTATGATAAGATTATGAAAAAAATCTTGCGAAAGAGGGGACTAGAAGTTCTTAAGCAACTGTCTCCAGAAAGAAAAAGGCTTGCCGACCAGCGGGTGATAGGGAAGTTGCTGGATTCACAGGCTTATCGACAGGCAGAAGTAGTCGCCACCTATCTCTCCCTAAGCCATGAAGTTGATACCCAAGCCTTACTTGTTCAAGCTCAATTAGATGGCAAACGGCTCCTAGTTCCTAAGGTTTTAGGACCTGGTCACATGGTTTTTGTGGATTATGATCCTAAGTATCTAAGAACAGGTGCCTATGGAATTTTGGAACCCACGAACGATCCTGACCCGAGTCTACATTTAGTCACTATTGATTGGATGCATGTGCCTGGGATTATCTTCCGTAAAGATGGTTACCGGATTGGCTATGGGGGAGGTTATTACGACCGTATTTTAGCTGATTTCCCTGGCTGGACCGTGGCAACGGCCTATTCTAGTCAACTGCGCGACTTCACTCCTGAAAGTCATGATCAACCTGTAAAGGAGCTTCTTATCGATGATGTCACAATTGAAATATAGTCCTGTAACTTGTTTGTTTGTAGCTCTCAATGTTTTTCTATTTCTGATGATGTATGTCGTATCAGGTGGTATGGTAGAGGATTCTCGCTTGCTTATTCAGTTTGGGGCTCTTTATCCACCGCTGATTCAATGGGATTTAGGTCAATCCTACCGCCTATTGTCGGCTATTTTTGTGCATATTGGTTTTATGCATTTTTTCTCCAACACCTTGACGCTCTATTTTCTCGGCCAGCAAATTGAAAGATTGTATGGCTCGGCCCGTTTTTTCTTGATTTATCTTTTAACGGGTCTGATGGGTAATCTATTCTGCTTGGTGTTCAGTCCCGAGTTCATCGTAGCAGGGTCTTCGACCTCCATCTATGGACTCTTTACAATTTTGGTAGTGTTACGGTGGCTTCCGAATCCCTACCTTCAACACTTAGGTCAATCCTATCTTCCTCTTTTGGTTATGAATCTAGTCTTCAGTTTGGCTCCCGGTATTAGCCTAGCAGGGCATTTGGGTGGTCTCTTGGGAGGAGCTTGTTTGGCTTTGTCGCTTCCTCTACATCCGTACGGCCTTGTTCATGGACGTAGTGGTCAACTACTGGGTCTCGGTATTTACCTAGGATTGTCAGTGCTAATCTTAGCCAAGTTCTTATTTTGAAATGGGTCTGGCATTTGAAACTATTATTGTCGTAAATTTTTAGTGATTATGAAAAAACCACAGATAGGCTCTAGCAAGATTGGATTTGCTGGAGCCTATCTGTGGTTTATTTTCTGAAATTCTAGCGTGTTATTTTAATTTTTTCTGAGGACGGTTCGTTTTTTCTAGCTCTTTTCCGAGGTCAATGATGTATTGTTTGAGATTATCTTTGACTTGTGGGTGACGGAGAGCATACTCAATTGAGGTCTTCATGTAACCATATTTATCGCCGACATCGTAGCGTTTTCCTTTGAATTCACGAGCAAAAACACGTTGAGTCTTATTGAGAGTATCGATGGCATCTGTTAGTTGAACTTCATTACCGGCACCTGGAGCTTGGGTTTCCAAGATGTTGAAAATCTCAGGGGTCAAAAGGTAGCGACCGATAATGGCTAAATCACTTGGAGCCTCTTCAGGAGCTGGTTTTTCCACAAAGGTTTCCACAGAGTAGAGTCCGTTAGTGCCTTTTCCTTGAGGGGCGATAACTCCGTAAGCAGATACTTCTTCGTGAGGAACTTGCATAACGGCGATGGTTGAAGCATGAGTGTTTTCGTAGTCATTCATGAGTTGGCGCGTGAGAGGAACTTTGTCCTCCATGAGGTCATCTCCTAGCATAACCACAAAAGGCTCATTTCCGACGAAGGCTTTGGCTTGTAAAACAGCATCCCCTAGTCCACGTGGATGGCTTTGGCGGATGAAGTGAAGGCGGATACCAGTTGTTTCATCAACCAGTTTGAGGAGTTCATCTTTTCCTTTTTCTTTTAGGTTGTATTCCAATTCAAAGTTTGAATCAAAGTGGTCTTCAATGGAGCGTTTGGCTTTACCTGTTACAACTAAGATCTCCTCGATACCGGATTGAAGGGCTTCTTCGACGATAAATTGGATTGTTGGTTTGTCAACAATGGGCAACATCTCCTTAGCAAGAGCTTTGGTAGCTGGTAAGAAGCGAGTTCCAAGACCAGCTGCAGGAATAACGGCTTTTCTAACTTTTTTGTTCATGCTTAACTCCATTCATTTTCTTCTTTAAATTCATTGGTCATCATTTCTGTGATGGCCTCTTTGATGGGACGATTTTCATAAATGACTTGGTAGATACCTTGAGTAATGGGCATATAAACTTCCAATTCTTGGGCTAGTTCATAGGCAACCTTGGTAGTGGATAGACCTTCAATCACCATGCCCATTGAGGCCTCAATGGACTCCAAGTCTTGTCCTTGTCCCAGGGCATAACCGGCACGCCAGTTCCGGGAATGTTTGGAGGTACCGGTGACGATGAGATCTCCAACACCAGATAACCCACTATAGGTTAAGGGGTCAGCCCCCATCTGAACTCCCAAACGGGTAATTTCTGCTAATCCACGGGTGATAATGGCTGCCTTAGCATTATCACCATAACCTAGGCCTGCCAAGACACCAGCTCCAACTGCGATAATGTTTTTGAGGGCACCTGCCGTCTCAACACCGATGACATCAGTGTTTGTATAGAGGCGGAAGTAAGAATTGCTGAAGAGTTTCTGGGCATAGCGGGCTGCTTCTAAATCTTTGGAGGCAGCCGTAATCAGTGTGATGTCGCGGACAATAGCTTCTTCTGCATGACTAGGTCCGGAGACAACCACGATTTCAGAGCGAAGCTCTGCAGGAAGCTCTTCTTCTAAGATTGTAGACAAGCGTTTGTGACTGCCTGGTTCGAGCCCTTTGGAGGCGTGGAGAACTTTGACAGGGTGGTCCAGATTTGCGGCGACTTGTTGAGCGACCAGGCGTGTGACCTTGGTGGGGACAACGAAGAGAATCGCATCTGTATCTGTCAGTGCTTGTTGTAAATCGCTGTAAGCTTTAATGCTTGAGGAGAGAGTGACATCCTTGAAATAGCGGGAATTTTGGTGGCGAGTGTTGATTTCTTCAACTTGCTCGAGGGCATTGCCCCAGAGTCGGACCTCATGGCCGTTGTCATCTAAGACCTGGGCTAAAGCGGTTCCCCAAGACCCGGGACCCAGGATGGTAATGATTTGTTTTTCCATAGTTCCTTCTTTCGTTGTAGTCCCTTTCATTTTATCATAATCTAGGGGGATTTAAAAATGAAGTGAGGGTTGCGATACTTAGGAATTTGTGTTACTATGCTAGAACAATCTGAAGAAAAAGAAAGCATCCTGTTCACTGAGGTGAACCAGGAGCTTTTTTGTGGAATGAAGGAGGAAATCATGCTGAAACAAGCACTAAAACCTTATAAATGGTATGTCTTGGGGTCTGTTTTCATGGTTGTTGTCATTGTGTCGAGTGCCTTGTTACAACCTAGTTATTTAAGCGACGTCTTGGCAGCTGTCATGGAAAATGACCAAGAAAAGATTGCGTCGATTGGTGTTTGGCTCTTGGGAATTGCAGGAGCTGGTTTGTTGGCAGGGGTTGTGAATACAGTCCTAGCAGCTAAAATCGCGCAGGGAGTGTCCGCGGATTTACGGGAAGCGACTTTTCGTAAAATTCAGACTTTCTCTTATGCCAACGTGGAGGAGTTTAATGCAGGGAATCTTGTTGTTCGGATGACCAATGATATTACACAGATTCAAAATCTGATGATGATGCTCTTTCAGGTCTTGCTTCGCTTGCCGATTCTCTTTATTGGTGCCTTTGTCTTGGCTGTCAGAACTCTTCCAAGCCTTTGGTGGGTTTTGGTTCTAATGGTATTGGCTATTGGTGGACTTATGGCTGCCATCATGGGGCGTCTTGGTCCTCGTTTTGGTCTCTTTCAAACCTTGATGGATAAGATTAATGCCATTGCGAAAGAAAATCTTCGTGGGGTTCGAGTTGTAAAGTCGTTTGTGCAAGAAAAAGCTCAGTATGCTAAGTTTAAAGAAGTTTCAAATGACCTGTTGGAACTGAATCTTTTCATTGGTTATGGTTTTTCGATTATGATGCCAGCTGTGACCTTTATTGCTTACATGGCGACCTTTCTATCCATCTACATGGTCTCGCAATTGGTAGAGACAGAGCCTGAGGCAATTGGGAATATCGCTTCCTTTATGACTTATATGATGCAAATTATGTTTTCAATTATGATGGTCAGTTTCATGGGGATGCAGGCTAGTCGAGCTTTTGTTTCTTTGAATCGAATCAAGGAAATCTTGGATACCGATCCCGCTATGGATTTTGTCGAGGGAGGACTAGAGGATCTTGAAGGAAGTCTGGTCTTTGATCATGTTACCTTTACCTATCCTCATGATACCGATCCAACCCTTAAAGATGTGAGTTTTGAAGTGAAACCTGGACAGATGATTGGGGTTGTTGGTGCGACAGGGGCAGGGAAGTCTACCCTAGCCCAACTGATTCCACGTCTGTTCGACCCGCAGGAAGGCAGTATTTCCATTGGCGGTCGTAATCTGAAGGAAGTGTCCCAAGAGACCTTGCGGCAGTCGGTTTCGATTGTTTTGCAAAAAGCGATCCTTTTTAGTGGGACGATTGCAGATAATCTTCGCCAAGGGAAGTCTGGAGCAGACTTATCTACGATGGAGAGAGCGGCTGCCATTGCTCAGGCTCAGGAATTTATTGATCGTATGAGTGATTCCTACGAGAGTCAGGTAGAAGAGCGCGGTAACAATTTCTCGGGTGGTCAGAAGCAGCGGATGAGTATTGCCCGTGGTGTTATTGGAAATCCTAAAATCCTTGTTCTGGATGATTCGACCTCTGCCTTGGATGCAAAATCTGAAAAATTAGTACAGGAAGCCTTGAATAAGGAACTAAAAGGGACAACAACAGTTATTATTGCCCAGAAAATATCATCTGTTGTGAAGGCAGATAAGATTCTTGTACTGGATGAAGGTAGACTAATTGGTCAAGGAACACATGCAGAATTAGTAGCTACCAATGATGTGTATCGTGAAATTTATGAAACTCAAAAGGGAAGGGAGGACTAATATGAAAACAGCACGTTTTTTCTGGTTTTATTTTAAACGCTATAAACTATCCTTTCTATTTATTTTTCTAGCGATTATTGTGTCAACTTACCTCCAAGTTCAAGCTCCGGTATATCTAGGGAATGCCCTATCTGAGTTAGGGACTTGGGCTCAGCAGTATTTTGAAGCTAAAGCAATTAGTGATGCAACAGGAGCCACCTTGGTTAAGCCGAGCATGGAGGCTTTTGGCTCCATTATGTGGAAATTATTTTTAACCTATTTGTTCACGACACTCTCGATGTTAATTTATATTCTGCTCTTTACACGGATTGTGGCACACTCCACCAATCGGATGCGGAAAGGATTATTCGGGAAGTTGGAGCGTTTGACGGTATCCTTCTTTGATCGGCATAAGGATGGGGACATCTTGTCACGTTTTACTTCGGACTTGGATAATATTCAAAATTCTTTTAATCAAAGTCTGACACAAGTAGTTTCAAACATTGCTTTGTATATTGGTTTGGTTTGGATGATGTTTGTGCAACATGCACAATTGGCTTGGGTGACTGTAGCTTCTACGCCAATCGCCTTTCTATTGTTGGTTTTTATTGTGCGTATGGCTCGAAAATATACCAACCTTCAACAAGCTGAAGTAAGTAAGCTGAATGCTTACATGGATGAAAAAATCTCTGGTCAAAAAGCAATTATTGTACAAGGGGTTCAGGAAGAAACGATTGAAGGCTTTATGGTCTTGAATAACCGGGTGCGCCAAGCTACGTTTAGAGGCCGTTTCTTTGCAGGTTTGTTATTCCCAGTTATGAACGGGATGAGCTTGATCAACACGGCTATTGTGATTTTTGTTGGTTCGACCTTGGTTCTCAACGATTCGTCGATGACGACGGCGGCGGCTCTTGGTTTGGTTGTTACCTTTGTACAATACTCCCAGCAGTATTACCAGCCAATTATGCAAGTGGCTTCGAGCTGGGCTGAGTTGCAATTAGCCTTTACAGGAGCTGGTCGTATTCAAGAAATGTTTGATCAGGAAGAGGAAATCCGTCCAGTCAATGCTCCTCACTTTACAGAATTGAAGGAAGGAGTCAACATTGAAGGGATTGACTTTGGCTATCTTCCTGGTCAGAAAGTGTTGAACAATGTTAGTATTGAGGCTCCTAAGGGGAAAATGGTGGCCGTTGTTGGACCAACTGGTTCGGGTAAGACAACAATCATGAACTTGATTAACCGTTTCTATGATGTCGATGCTGGCTCCATTAAATTTGATGGTCGTGATATTCGGGACTATGACCTAGATAGCCTACGGCAGAATGTTGGTATTGTTCTTCAGGAATCGGTTCTCTTTAGTGGAACTATCCGTGATAATATTCGTTTTGGTGTTCCGGATGCCCCTCAAGAAATGGTCGAAGCTGCTGCTAAAGCAACTCATATCCATGACTTTATTATGACTTTACCAGAAGGCTATGACACCATCGTGGACGATGACCAGAATGTCTTCTCGACAGGTCAAAAACAATTGATTTCCATTGCTCGAACTCTGATGACAGACCCACAGGTCTTAATTCTAGATGAAGCGACCTCTAACGTTGATACCGTGACGGAAGCCAAAATTCAAAGTGCTATGGAAGCCATTGTGGCTGGTCGGACCAGCTTTGTAATTGCTCACCGTCTCAAAACCATTTTGAATGCGGATGAGATCATTGTCCTTAAAGATGGACAAGTCATTGAACGTGGGAACCATCATGAACTATTAGTGCAAGATGGTTTCTATGCAGGTCTTTATAAAAATCAATTTGTATTTGAATAGAGATTGCTTTAAAGAATTTGAGAAAGTGGGAAACACGTGCAATTGCAGGTGGCTCCCCAACCACTTTGTCAAAGAACTTTTATTAACAAAAAAGAGGCTGCTACTAGCCCAATGTCATTAAGTTAAGGTTTTACTAGACAAAAGTCTGGTAAGCCTTTTCTTTTTATTTCTAAAAGGAGTAAACTAGCAATAAGGGAGGTGTGAATATGATTCTTAGTGTCATTAAATCTTTAGAAAAATGTGTTCATGATCTTTCATTAAATCTTGAATCCTATGTAAAGGATCCTGGTAAAGACTTTTCTCGTTCCCGTTTACTCACTTTCGATAAAATGATTTGGACACTTCTCCAAATGGGGGGAAAGAGTCTATCAAAAGAACTTCTGGACCTTGGACTTCCAGTTTCAAAT
>NZ_JBTGGE020000045.1:0-14130 GCF_054331515.2 Streptococcus sp. 10F2
TTCACGAATGTGATGGCTAGCCACTTGCGGACGATTGCCTTTCGGAGACCAACAAGCCCCCAATTTACTGATACGTCCAAATCCCGCCTCATCCTGATACATGAGGCGAACTTTTTGATAGGATTCCCCATTTATGAAGCGCTTACTTTGTCTTTCCTCAAATTGAGATTTTATTTTTTGATGCCTCAATACTTTGGGTATCTGCTTTTTTAGGATGTTGGGGGCGAGGACTAACTTTGCGCCAACCGTGACGTTTCAAAAGGGCATAGAAACCTTCTCGAGTTGTTTTTTGTCCTACTTTTTCTTGATAGGCCTGATGGAGCGAGCTAATCGTTACAAATTCTCCATCCATAGCAGAGTTCATTTGTTCTTTAAGGAATTCTTCTTCTTCTTCATACGTCAAATAATAGCGACGACGTCCACCACGCTTGTCAGTAAGTATAGCTTCTAAGCCTCCCTCTTGATAGCGATTCAATAAGTTACGTACAGTTTGATGAACAAAACCCACTGACTTGGCTGCAGCTGTTAAATTCTGTGATTCAGAATATAGAATAAGAGCCTGAATTTTTCTATGATGTTGAGCATTCTCTTTGTTTTTCAGTGCCTGTTTTAATTCTTTAACTTGTGATTTGCTTAGTTCTGTTTTCATATCTACATTATATCGCTATTTTTGATTTTTGTTAAGTATAAAATCTGAAGGTTTAGAGAGCAAACTTCCCCTATCTTGCCCCATCACAGTAGTAACACTATTTCGTAATTGCTTCCTTACTTGATTTGGCATTAAAACCACCTCCTTTAGCCTAAGTATAGCAAAAAAAGGATTTCGAAAGCTCATAAATCGAGCTTTCGAAATCCTTAACTTAATGACATTGCCCATGTGGACCTGCCTTTTAATATTCGATTTTTCTATAATAATATAAAGAAACTAGATACAAAATTCCTACATAAAATAGAACAAGAAAAACCATTAAAAGTAAACAAGTTGAAAAATTCAGTTCCCCCAGCAAAGCAGAGTAACTATTAGGGAATAAATACTTCAAATTAGTTAATAGAGGAGCAATGTAAGATAGGAGAGTAAAGAGTGTAGCTAGTAGCATTGTTAATCCATTAGACAAACGGATAGAAAGGCCGCTTGCTACTAAGATACACAAACTTGTCATTGTCGTAATTCCTATAATATTTAAAACATCTACATGAAAAAAATCAATAGAAGTAGGGAAAATTTCACCCGAACCTATCCCGCTCCGAACCAGATGTAGAAAATATGTTACAAAACTGGAGATTAGTGTTAAGACAGTATAAAAAAATTGTAGAAGCAGCAATGAACCCAGTTTGGCATTTAAAATCTTCTGACGATCTTGATCCTTATAAAGATACATTAAACCACTATTTATTTCATCTCTAAAAAGATGACTCGCTAAATAGATAAAAACAACAATTGGTAAAAATAGACCATATTGGGTGATTAAAACAGCACCGAAGAATTCAAAAAAACTCAAACCTCCCTCAGTTGCCGTTAACTGCATAAAATTAGTATCAAATAAGCTTACAACAATAAGCAACAAAGGAAACAAACTAAACCCAAGAACAACCTGAGCTTCTCTCTTTTGAAGCAATGCTTTGAAAAAAGGAAGGGTTAAATAATTCATATTCTAGTCCTCCACAAATAGTTTTTGGAGATGATCTCTCTTAGAGAGAACACTCTTAATTTTATTTTCCTCAGCCAATACTTTAAAGACATAGTTTAAGTCATACTCATTCATATCCACTGGAATTTCAAGCAATCTTCCTTCAAAACTAATAGAATCATAAGCACTTAACTGCTCCAATAACCTTCTTTCACGAATAGGAGAAATTAATTCAACACAAATCTTTTCCGCATCAGCTGGATTAGCTTCCGATATGACACCTGCTTCAATAAATAAAAAACGATCACATAACTCTTCTAATTCCGATAATTGGTGACTAGAAATAAGCATTGAAGTTTGCTTAGAAACCGCCCATTCTTTTAAAATAGCCAATAAATTTTTAACGCCAATCGGATCCAACCCCACAAATGGTTCATCTAGTAAAAGAAATTTAGGTTCTGTAATTAAAGCTATTGCTAGAGCTGTCCGCTGCTTCATTCCAAATGAAAAGTCTTTCGGTTTCCGATACCTAGCATCCCATAAACCAACTAGCCGTAATATAGATTCTATATTGGAATCATACTCTTCTTTTTGGTGAATTTTTAAATAGAGTTTCAAATTTTCTAATACACTAATCTGAGGAAAGAAGACAGGATCAATCATAATCCCAAAATTATCCAACATTCCTTTACCTGAATAAATATCCTGAGTATCAATAAAAATTTGACCATGGCTAGGACGCTGTGACTTAGCAATACACTTCAGCAATGTACTTTTCCCAGACCCATTTTTTCCAACGAGCCCCACGATTTCTCCATCCACTATTCGAAAATCTGCATCTTTCAAAGAATAAAAATCATTTCCTGAATATTTTTTTCCTAATTTTTTTACCTCAAGGACGACCATAGATTTTCTCCCTTCTATTGAATAAAAGGATACATAAATACGCCGAACTAAAATAGATAATTAAAACAAATATAATTTGTGAGATACCTAGTAGGCTAGAATCTATATTCACAGTAAAGTCACCAGCATTACTAGTATTATTCTTAATAAAGTTAACTTATATTAAGAATATAGCGCTTTCATTTTGTTTTGTCAATTATTTCCCTAATTTTTTTATGTTGTATTCGATAAAATTAGCTTTTTCATACTCGTTAAGTTTCAAAATATGATACTGTCAAGGATTAACAGACTTTAAAAAATCACAAGTATACTTTTTATCTTACATATGTATTAGAGTGTTTAAAAAACTAAGTGCCCTCTAACAAAAAACTTGAATTACTGCTTCCATATTAATAAAAAATAGGTTGGGCAAAAACTAGCTTATAAAATAAAAAAAGCGAGCAATTCCAGAATAGAATTGCTCCTTGAATGCTAGTCAGAACTATAATCCGCTCATAGTAAGACAAGAGCTGATTAAATACTCCGCCAAGTCTATTCTCTTCCTCGATTTCTCCGTTAAAAGATTTAACCAAGCGGATATGACTAAATCGATGACTAATAGCACTTGAAGTATCGCCCTGTGTTTCTTGAAATTTCGAATAGCTATTTTCTATCTTATTATTTATAAAAGCTATAAGGAATACTAGAATAGGTAAAATAAATAAGGTTAATAACGTCATCACTAAACTAATCCGAACAAGAAAGAAAAGTGAGCCAATAATCATAATAATGTTAATCAGCCCTCCAGAAATAACCGATGTCAAAAAACGTAAAATAATTGACATATCATTCATGAAGCGACTTGCTAAATCACCAGATTTAAATAACTCTAGCTCAGATACCTCACTAGTTAGCAAACTCTCATAAGTATACTTTTATATTTTATTTCAAGTTTTTCCACCCTCCACACCTATCAAATAACCAGAATAGGCTTGAAAAAATATACTCCTATAATCAAAGCTACTAAACTACTTAACACACTCAATATCAATCCTAAAAATAAATCTAGATTTGTTCATAATTAGAATTCTACTTTCTGAAAAATGCGACTAACTAAAAAACTCAAATCAAAACTATAGACACCCGCAAGAGAACTCCAGCCAACTAAATTCACACTACCAACATTATCTCAAACTCTCTCTGATTCCAATAAGTGAAAAATTCTTACTGCGTCCCCGGTAAGGGATATCCCAAATGTTCATAGGCCTTAGCAGTAGCCTGTCGGCCACTGCGGGTACGAATAATAAAGCCTTGTTGAATCAAGTAGGGTTCATACATATCTTCAACCGTTTCCCGCTCCTCTGCAATATTCACAGCAATCGTAGACAAACCGACCGGTCCGCCATTGTAGAGCTCAATCATCGTACGCAGGAGCTTCTGATCTACATAATCTAATCCCTCTTGATCCACATCCAACATGGTCAATGCTTGATCTGTCACCTCACGATCGATAACACCTTCCCCTTTAATCTGAGCAAAATCCCGCACACGTTTCAGCAACCGGTTAGCAATTCGTGGGGTCCCTCGACTGCGGCGAGCTAGCTCGATAGCTGCTTCTGGTAAAATCTCTGTTTCAAAAATAGCTGCCGTCCGCTCAACAATCTCTGTCAAATCAGTCAGGTCATAATACTCCATGTGTGCATGGATTCCAAAGCGAGCCCGTAAGGGATTAGACAGCATCCCGGCCCGTGTTGTTGCTCCAATCAAGGTAAAAGGAGGTAATTCCAAATGAACCGAACGGCTCGTCTCTCCACTCCCAATCATAATATCCACATAAAAATCTTCCATAGCACTGTAGAGAATTTCCTCTACAGCCATGGGCATACGGTGAATTTCATCAATAAAGAGCACATCCCCTGGCTCCAAGTCATTTAACAGAGCCACCAAATCTCCTGCCTTTTCAATCACAGGTCCAGATGTTTGTTTTAAATGAACCCCTAATTCATTGGCGATAACAAAAGCCATGGTCGTTTTCCCCAAACCGGGAGGTCCAAAAAGTAGGGTATGATCCAAGGACTCATCCCGTAATTTTGCAGCTTCAATAAAAATTTTTAGCTGTTCCTTAACCTTACCTTGGCCAATGTATTCCTGAAATTTTTGCGGACGAAGACTGCCTTCAATCAAACTATCCTCACCCATTTGTTCCATATCTACTAATCTAGTCATAGCTCTATTATATCAAAAAATTCAGTTTGACTTTTCAGGGGAGGTGAGTTCTAAAACTATAAATCTCTCCTCACCAGCTCTATTCATAGAAACAGGTAGCAATCGCTCACAACTGCTTTTTCAAAATTAGAATACTTCTGATTTTAACTCTAAAACATAACCTATTTATAGATTATAAACAAAATCATCCTCAGTGTATAACTTATCAATATATTAAAAAAATCGCATTTTGTCAAGAATTTTTTAAGTTTTTATGGTAAAATCTTAATAGAGGGAAGGAAAGTGAGGTGATATATAGCATGGCAATCCCAAAGTATCAACAAATCAAAGATGAACTCAAGCACAAAATTATCTCTGGTCAATTTGAGAATGGAGATAAATTTTATACAGAGGCCGAATTGATTGATATGTATAATGTTAGTTCAATTACGGTTGTACGTGCCTTAAACGACCTAGCTAAAGACGGTTACATCGTACGCCAACAGGGAAAAGGGACTTTTGTATCTCGAGCTGGCAATCATAAACTGATCGAATATTCTGATGCTGATTTTCTTGATGGTAAAGTCGATAAAGTAACAGTCCTATCGATTACAAGGGATAACAATCCTGAGTTCATCGCAAAACTTGGACTTGGTCCTATGCACTATTATTATAAGATTGAACGGATGCGTACAGCGGATGGTACCCCTTATGTTTTCCATGAATCTTATATCCCAGAGCAGTATATCAATGCCAATTATCCAGAATTGAGCTACTATAGCTCAATCTACGACCGGTTTAAGTTTGACTACCATATTCATCTCAATGATGAAAAATTTGAAGAGACAACTGAAATTCTCTTTCCAACAGATTCCTTGATTAGCGAACGCCTAGAGGTTGCTGAAGAATTTCCTACTGTCCTTCAAACCAAGACCACGCGCCTTGAATCCACTGGTCAAATCTTGGAATACCGTAAAACCTATAAACGTGGTGATTACTTCAAGTTCACCCTCCTATCACGGAATCAATAAGCTATGAACGATGAATCATACAAAATCACCAAAAAAAGGGCCACTTCTCACCCAGGAGAAGATAGGCCCTTTTTATTATAAGCCCAAGCGGGTGAAAATCGCATCAACGCCGCTAGTATAGTAGTCTGGATTAAAAATTTGTTCAATTTCTGCTGAATTTAAATAGGAAGTGATTTCAGAATCCTCCAGTAGCAGAGATTTAAAATCAACTTGGTGATCCCAGGCTTGAGCCGTTTTAGGCTGAACCAAGTCATAGGCGGCTTCCCGTGTCATTCCCTTTTCAATCAAAGATAATAAAACACGCTGACTATAAATAAGCCCAAAGGTAGCATCCATGTTACGTCGCATATTTTCGGGGAATACGGTCAAATTCTGGACAATGCGACCAAAGCGATTCAGCATGTAATCTAAAAGAATCGTTGAATCTGGGGCAATAATACGCTCTGCTGAAGAATGTGAAATATCTCGTTCATGCCAAAGCACTACATCTTCCATAGCTGTCATCATATGACCACGCAACACGCGCGCCAAACCTGTCATATTCTCAGAACCGATTGGATTACGCTTGTGGGGCATAGCGGAACTTCCCTTTTGTCCCTTAGCAAAAAACTCCTCCACCTCACGCTGCTCTGATTTCTGCAAACCACGAATTTCTGTCGCCATACGCTCAATAGATGTAGCAATCAAGGCTAGGCAATTAAAATAATCTGCATGTAGATCCCGAGGTAAAACTTGAGTTGAAATCTCTTGCGGACGAATCCCCAAGCGCTCACAAACATACTCTTCTACAAAAGGAGGGATATTTGCAAAATTTCCAACTGCACCCGAAATTTTACCAGCCTCAATCCCTGCTGCAACCTGATTAAACCGTTCCAAGTTACGTTTCATCTCACTGTACCAGGTTGCTAATTTCAAACCAAAAGTAGTAGGCTCTGCATGAACCCCATGAGTCCGCCCCATCATAATGGTATATTTATGTTCTCGTGCTTTCTCAGCAATAATAGCAAGGAAGTTTTCCAAATCCTGACGCAAAATAGCATTGGCCTGTTTATAGAGATAGCCATAGGCGGTATCAACCACATCAGTTGAAGTCAAGCCAAAATGAACCCACTTGCTTTCTTCTCCTAACGATTCAGATACAGCACGGGTAAAAGCAACCACATCATGATGAGTCTCTTGCTCAATCTCTAAAATCCGCTCAACATCAAAACGAGCCTTTTCCCGTAATAAAGACACATCCTCTTGGGGAATCTCCCCCAATACTGCCCAAGCCTCAGCCGCTAAAATTTCCACTTCCAGCCAAGCCCGATACTTATTCTCCTCAGACCAAATAGCTCCCATTTCAGGTCGCGTATACCGTTCTAACATGCGTTCCTCCTCCAAGTATTCTCTTACCAGTTTACCTTATTTACAACTTTTTCTCCAGTCATTCCGAATGAATAGAAAAAGATCCCCAGGAGGCACCTATGTATCCAAGCAACCCTATCCAAGAAGCCATTCTTCCCCGTCAATCCGCCCAAGTCACCTTGTTAGATTCCAAGCACATAAATCTCCATTTTCCTCTCGTAAAAAAAGAAGGACCTCTGACCCTTCAAATTTGGCCTAGCCAAGCGCCAAAGGACTGGCACTACTTTCCCCTTGGGCAAATAGATGGTAGCACACAGGTAATCCTAGACCTCAAAGACTTGCCATCTAACTCTGGTCCCTACGCCTATCGGCTCCAAGGACCCCACGGACAAATCCTTCAAAGCGGGACCTTGCTTTTCCCCGCAAGTCCAGACAGCCACAAGGACCTACAAGATTTAAAACCACACACCAAATTTTCTCCAGTCCAACTCGACCAAGGTTTCCTCCTTTTTCAACTCAAACCAGCTCCCCATAGTCCTGCAATCAACAAAGCTAAGCTCCGAATTACACAAGACCAGCAGAATCTAAAAATTCTTCCCTTAACCCCAGAAAGTCCAGACGGACTCTTCCAAACCCTCATTGACCTCAATCAAGACCTATCTGCGGCTCCTATCAAAAGTCAGATTGAAATCACCTTTGCCGATGGGCAAACGAAAACCTATCCCCTCACAGACTATCAAATCCCCCTCGACAAACTGGAACCCCAAGTGCAAATCCAAGAGGAGGCCAACACCCTACACCTAGAAATTTCTCGAGCCCAAGCCCTCGAACAAGTTCAGATTCTCCTCAATGGGCAGACCTGCCCCCTCACACACAACAGCCCAGCTCTCTATCAAACTAGTCTCCAACTTCCAACAGATCAACCAGCAACGATTCAAATTAAAGCCCTCAAACAAGGGCAGAGCCAAACCCTCTACCACAAAACCTTTCAGCCAGCACCGACCGAAATAAACTCCTTCAACCAAGAGCTAGATTCCCAAGTAAGTCCAAATCAGGATTTCCAACCCCTCTATCCAGCACCAACCTACCCCATAGGCCAATGCACCTGGGGTGTCAAACGCCTCGTCCCTTGGGTTGGCGACTGGTGGGGAAACGGTGGCCAGTGGGCAGCCTCAGCAGAAAAACTTGGCTTTCCAACAGGCTCAGAACCTCGTGTTGGTGCTATCGCCTGCTGGGACGATGGGAGCTATGGTCATGTAGCCCTAGTCACCCACGTCGCCTCTTCCCAAGCCATCCAAGTCAAAGAAGCCAACTACAACGGTCAAGGAGCTATTCGGAATTACCGCGGATGGTTCGACCCTAGCCAAGGTCTGGGGTACCTGACCTATATTTACCCACCTGAAAACTAAAAAAAGAGCTTAGAATCACACTCATCCGAAACGCTGATTCTAAGCTTTTTTATCAATTCATATTTTAAGAAGAAAGATCCACTTAGGCCTCTTCTCTTTCAACTTGGAAAAATTCTCTGGTTTGTTCCACAATTTGGCTATCCAAGATGCTCGTAACTTGTTTGAGAGTGTAGTAAATGGATTTAGCATCACTAGATCCATGCGCCTTGACAACCGGAGCTTTAACACCAAACAACATAGCACCTCCTGCCTCAGTATAGTCTAGACTCTTACGCATTTCCTTGAGGCTTGGTTTTAACAACCATGCTCCCAACTTAGCTCGTAGGCCGCCTGCTAGAATGGTAGACTTGAGTTGGCTGAGGATTCCCAAGGCTGTTCCTTCCATAGTTTTGAGGACTGCATTTCCAGTGAAGCCATCTGTCACCACGACATCAGCTACCTGATCCATAAGATCCCGCGCTTCCACATTCCCCACAAAGTTAAGGTCCTCTCTTGCCTCCAAAAGTTGATAGACTTCCTTGCGGAGGGGATCTCCCTTACCAGCTTCCGATCCATTATTAAGTAGACCTACCCGAGGATTTTGAACACCTCGAACGTGATTCGCATAGAAAGAACCCATGAGAGCATATTGCTCCAAATGTTGAGCGGTACTTTCTGCATTGGCACCCAAATCCATCATGACAAAACCTTGGCCATTTTTACTTGGTAAAATCGTCAACAAACCAGGCCGATCAATCCCTTTAATCCGACCAATAATGAAAAATGAAGCGGCTAGAAGAGCACCTGTATTTCCTGCAGATAGAAGGGCATCTGCTTGGCCTTCCTTTACAGCCTTAGCTGCGAGGACCATACTGGCATCTTTTTTACGCCGGATAGCTCGAGTTGGCTCATCATCCCCTTCAATTTTTTCCTTCGTATGAATGATCTCAATCCGATCACTGTTCGCAATAAGAGGCGAAATCTGATCTTGATCTCCATACAATTGAAACATCACGTCAGATAGCTCATCACGGGCCCGTAGAACCCCCTCAACAATAGCCTGCGGCGCAGCATCGCCCCCCATAGCATCAATGGCAATACGTTTCATTTTCTCTCCTTCAAAAGACTTCCCCACTCATCCAGGGAATCTAGAAATTTTTTGGCCTTCAAGTGAATCCCAACATATTCTTGGTAAAAAGCATCGAGTGTCCGACGTAAGTCAAACTTGGTTTCAGGAGATAAACGGATACTCTCTAATTCTTCCAAGGAAACAGCCTGAAACCGCTCTAGCAAAAAAAGACTATTGGGATTGAAGTGAGCACGATGCACATCTTGATCATAATGTTCAGGACAAAGTACCCCATCATAGACAAAACTATAATCAAAGGGCAAACCGATCCGATGACAAAAACAACACTCCGACAAAACTAGACGAGTCCCAAAACGGTCCAAAATCTGTATCTCAAAAATCAAGGTTAGAACCTCATAATCCAATCCCTCTTCCATCAAATCCAAGGTCTTGGTCACAAACTGAAAAAGAGCCGGATCTGCTTGCCCATCCTGAATACTGGCATCAGCTAAAGCCAAAACATAGGAAGCATAAGCCAAAGAATAGATATCTCCCTGAACTTTGGGATAAGCAGTCTCCACACTAACTTCATCAATATACCCCAATCCCTCCTCTCGAAGCTTGAGGACATAGTCCCCCATCACCAAGGGTTGAATCTGAGCCAAACGCTGAGACTTCTCGACATTACGGACAAAAAACATCCGCTTCCCAGCCTTCTCTGTAAAAATTTTAACCAAACGATCCTTTTCCCGATAGGGACGATTATAAAGAACCAGACCTTTGGACTGAACTGTCTCCATCAGCACCTACCTTACACCAAGTAAAGTTCAACAACAGCATATTCAAAGAATTTTGAAATAGTATAAGTCTCAATAGAAAAGAGGCTGCGCTCCAGTTCCAGCCTCGAAGTATTCGTTAATAATCATTCTTTACCACAATAGTTGATAGGCTCATATTGTGGAGTCTACTATTCCTGTTCATTCAACTCCGCTCTAACGGTATTTAACAAGCTTTTAGAGCAGAGTTAGAAATGAACCAACGATCTGTAATCGAGTCAGGAAGACTGTTCACCAACTAATTCAAATTAGTTCCAGTCATCTCCTTACTTGTTTTTGTTAATAGCAAACAAACTAGATAAAGGACGTTTTTCATGGATGCGAATAATAGCTTCTGCCAAAAGATCAGCAGTTGAGATTTGAACAATCTTGTCAATCAAACGTTCCTCTGGTAAATAGATAGTATCCAAAACAACCAATTCCTTAATCGCTGAATTTTGGATATTATCCATAGCCGGTCCTGATAAAACCGGGTGAGTACAGCTAGCATAAACCTCAAGTGCTCCCGCCTCTTGCAAGGCATCTGCAGCATGAGCAATAGTCCCCGCTGTATCAATCATGTCATCAATTAGGATACAGGTCTTACCTTCAACCTTCCCGATGATATTCATCACTTCACTAGTGTTCATCTTATCAACGGAGCGACGTTTATCAATAATGGCAATAGGTGTCCGTAAGAATTCTGCCAACTTCCGTGCCCGGGTAACACCCCCATGGTCTGGACTTACTACAACGTAATCTTCCCCTACCATGCCACGACGTTCAAAATAATCCGCAATCAACGGAGCTCCCATCAGATGATCTACTGGAATATCAAAAAATCCCTGAATTTGAGCCGCGTGTAAATCAACCGTCAAGAGACGATTAACACCTGCTACCTGCAACATATCTGCCACAAGCTTAGATGTAATTGGTTCCCGAGCTCTAGCTTTCCTGTCTTGGCGAGCATAGCCGTAATAAGGCATCACTACATTCACTGACTCTGCACTCGCCCGCTTCAAAGCATCTACCAAAATCAAGATTTCCATCAAGTTGTCATTCACAGGTGAACTGGTTGACTGAAGAATATAGACGTGTTTCCCACGAATCGATTCCTCAATATTTACCTGAATCTCACCATCTGAGAATTGACGGACACTGGATTTCCCCAATTCCATACCAATCGCAGCTGCAACACGCTTGGCTAAGTCCTGATTTGATGATAGAGCAAACAATTTTAAATCAGAAAAAGACATGATTCCCTCCGCATTTTTTATCCCTTCTTCCATTTTAAACTTTTTCAACTCTTTTTTCAAATGAAATCAAGATTTGGCTAGGGAAAAACGAAAGAGAGGTGTTGTTATTAAACTTAAAAGGAGATTGATTGCCAAACTAGGAGCTAAACTTAGAACCACAAAATCCATCCAATTCAAACTCGCCATCCCCATCAGAGTAGCCGCTCCAAAGTAAAGACTTTCAAAAAGGCTTATCAGTAAAACTGTCGCTAGCAGAATAGTCCAAGTATTTCGTAAAAACAAGCGATTCAAACTAGTGACAAAAAGCACACAGAGAGGGAATAAGACAAAGAGAATGCCAATGGAATGAAAGACATAGCTATCTAGAAGAAAACCCGCTATCATGCTTGCTCCCAATAATGTAAAGGTTGAATAAAAAACAGAAGCAAAGAGTAGAAAGATTAGACTACTATGAAACACGGGATACCAATGACTGGGAATCAAGTACGACAGAAATAAGGACGATTGCTGGTCCACAAACCATAGTAAAAGAAAGAGACCAAGGATTTGAAGAAGATTCCAGACTGCTTTCATTATTGACCTACCACACTAACTGTTGAAAAATCTAAACTACTAGCGGACATCTTAACATAGACTTCCCGCTCTAAATTATTACTATTCTGCTTACTTGACTCAACTTGACCTAAAGGGATATCTTTAACCGGCATATTTCCCAAACCAGAAGTCATCACCCGAGATCCTTTTGGAATCTCATCTGACGCATTCAGTTGATTAACGGTCACCAACTGCTGAACGGGATCATAAGACTTAATAATTCCAAAAATATCCTTAGAACCTGTATTGATTTTAACAGGAATCGCCAAGGGCTCTTGCTCAGAAGTTAGGAGAGATATAACACTCGTTTCCTCAGAAATTTTTGAGACTTGACCGACAAGCCCCCCATGAGCAACCACATACATATTCTCAACAATCCCATCTTGAGATCCCTTATCTATGACTAGCCAATTCGACCAAGTAGCTGGTAGACGATCTATAACTGCCGCCTGGATCACTTTGCGCTCCTTAAATTGGGACTGTAAGCCCAACTGTTGCCGCAATTCCTCGTTCTCCTTCTTTAGAGAATCAATCTGATTGACCTCTTCATCCATCGCATAAAGCCGCTGCTTCAAATCCTTATTTTCCTCATAAGCGTAAAATAAATTCGAAAAATCTGTCTCTGCTTGCCGCAAAGCTCCAAAAGGCTGATGTAGGAGACGACTCAACCAGGCAACACCGCTATTGGTTTGCTGAACAATGACTGAAGAATAAGAAAAAAACAGTAATCCCAAGACTAGAATCGAAGCTAAACCTGTAAGGAGAACTGTCTTTGACATGCGAAATTTTTTCATACATCCACCACTAAAAAAGGATAAAATAAGAAGGCTAGGATTAAATCCCAACCTTACTTTCATGACGGAGAATGGGGGATTCGAACCCCCGCGCCGGTTACCCGACCTAACGATTTAGCAAACCGTCCTCTTCAGCCTCTTGAGTAATTCTCCTATGGGCACGAGTGGACTCGAACCACCGACCTCACGCTTATCAGGCGTGCGCTCTAACCACCTGAGCTACGCGCCCAAGTCAAAAAACTTGGTATTTTGAACATAACTGTTCAAAGCGGGTGACGAGAATCGAACTCGCGACAACAGCTTGGAAGGCTGTAGTTTTACCACTAAACTACACCCGCTTATGAAAGAAATGGCGCGAGACGGAATCGAACCGCCGACACATGGAGCTTCAATCCATTGCTCTACCAACTGAGCTACCGAGCCAAATTGCGGGAGCAGGATTTGAACCTACGACCTTCGGGTTATGAGCCCGACGAGCTACCTAGCTGCTCCATCCCGCGCTATTGAAAAGAAAGGAGGATGTGGGATTCGAACCCACGCACGCTTTTACACGCCTGACGGTTTTCAAGACCGTTCCCTTCAGCCGGACTTGGGTAATCCTCCATATATATGGACCTTGTAGGACTTGAACCTACGACCACTCGGTTATGAGCCGAGAGCTCTAACCAGCTGAGCTAAAGGTCCAAGCAAGATCGATACTTAAATTAATAGCGGCGAAGGGGATCGAACCCCCGACCTCCCGGGTATGAACCGGACGCTCTAGCCAGCTGAGCTACACCGCCATATCGGGAAGACAGGATTCGAACCTGCGACACCTTGGTCCCAAACCAAGTACTCTACCAAGCTGAGCTACTTCCCGTAGATATAAATGAGATGTATCTCAGCTGTAGAGTACTTGATAAGTAGATTTGTAAAACAAATCTTTATCCAAAACCTCAAAGCTCATCGCTTTGAGCTCTACCAATCCGAGCTACTTCCCGTATTATAGTTTTAATGCACCCTAGAGGAGTCGAACCTCTAACCGCCTGATTCGTAGTCAGGTACTCTATCCAGTTGAGCTAAGGGTGCTCATTTGCCGAGGACCGGAATCGAACCGGTACGATCGAAATGATCGCAGG
>NZ_JBTGGE020000046.1:0-14095 GCF_054331515.2 Streptococcus sp. 10F2
GTAGATGCACATACAGGAGAATCCTTTTTCCTCATAGCTGGTGGCTGTAACACTGCTTGGATGAATGAATTTTTACGACAATTATCAGAAGCTTATCCCAATGAATACATTATTTTAGTCATGGATAATGCAGTTTGGCATAAATCTCAAACACTTGAAATACCTGCGAATATTGAATTTATCTTCATCCCTCCCTATACCCCAGAGATGAATCCCATTGAACAGGTTTGGGGTGAGATTCGCAAGCGTGGATTTAAAAACAGAGCTTTTCAAACATTGGAATCAGTCATCGATAAGCTTCAGGAAGTGATTCAAGGTTTGGGGAAGAATACTCTTAAAAGTATTGTCCATAGAAAATGGCTTTATTCAGATTTTGAAATCAAATGAGTATTAGAGTATCCGAATAGGAGCTGTTTCTCCATGAATAAGATGTTTGAAGTTTAGGTATTATTTTTGAAAGAGATTTTTTACAATCATCATCTGGTTTTTAGGCTTCTTTTTATGCTATACTGAGAAGGCCGTAAGGCACAGAGTAAATGGTCTGCGTTAAGTGTGTGTGGATGGGATGTTGCCACACAACGAAACCATTGGTGCGGTAGACCATTGCATCCGCTGTCGCTAGACAGCTCCAGAAAGAAAAGGAGCTTTCCGATGAAATTTTCATTTCCTAAATTGAGTCCGCAATTGATGGCGACTCTTGCTATGTTGATGGCCTTGACCTATGTCTTGGATTTATTTACCATCTCCGTCATTCCTAACCAATTGCAAGTTGGTGTGACTTTTATTGCTAAGGTGCTGATTGGATCGATTGCTGGTCCGTGGCTATCTGCCTTAGTGGCTATTATTTATGATATTTTGGCCTTTTTCCTGAACAATACAGGTTATTCCTTTATCTGGGGATTTACGCTGGTTGAAGCTTTGCAGGGCTTCCTTTATGGACTTTTCTTCTTCGGAAAAAAATTGTCTCTCAATAATTGGAAGGATTGGCTTTATGTGATTGTCGCTACAGTCATCACTATGGGGATTGGGACCTTTGTTTTGACTCCAATTTTGCTACATACCTATTATCAAACACCTTATGCAGTGATTTATGCAACACGAGTGTATAAAGTGTTAGAGATTCCTGTTCGGGTACTTCTGGTGATGCTGCTTATTCCCTTCTTGCAACGGATTCCAGAGTTTGCTAAATTGAATAACATTAAAAAATAAGAGAAGCTCGACCTCTCTTATTTTTTTAATAACTGGTGATTGTGGCGATGGTAGTTTGATCTAAATTCTTCAAAAGGGCTTGTAGGAAAGCTTGGGCTTCTAGGAAATCATCTAGGCTGTAAAGGGTTTGGTGGGAATGGATGTAGCGGGCACAGACACCGATTGTGGTAGATGGAACGCCACCGTTTTTGAGATGAGCAGCCCCGGCATCGGTGCCACCAGCTCCAGTGTAATATTGGTACTTGATTCCTGCGCTTTCGGCGGTATCAAGGAGGAAGTCTTTCATGGCTGGTAAAAGCAGGTGGCCGGGATCATAGAAACGGATTAAGGTTCCCTCCCCGATTTTACCCTGCCCGCCAAAGACGTCGGCAGCAGGTGAACAGTCTACAGCAAAAAAAAGTGCAGGGTCTAAGAGGGTTGTGGAGGTGTGAGCTCCACGTAAGCCGACTTCTTCTTGGACATTGGCTCCGAGATAGAGGTCGTAATCAAACTTTTCTTGGGCTAGAGCCTGGGCTGCTTCTTTTACCATGAGAACACCGTAACGATTGTCCCAGGCCTTGGAGATGACATTTTTACCATTGGCCGTGAGAATGGTTTGGCTATCGGGAACGATGGTATCACCAGGTCGGATGCCGAAGGCTTCCGCCTCGGCTTTATCAGTGAAGCCTCCGTCAAAGATGATATCGCTAATGGCAGGGAGACTAGGCTGGCTACCTTGACCACGCATGAGGTGTGGTGGAGTGGCTGCTGTGATTACAGGGATTTCTTGCCCCTGGCGGGTGATGAGGGTATAGCGTTGTCCGCTTACAACGAGGGGATTCCAGCCACCGATTTCGACGGCACGGAAGGTACCGTCAGCTTTGATGGAACTGACCATAAATCCGACTTCATCCATGTGGGCTGCAACTAAGACCCGTGGAGCAGCTTGGGAGTGGCTGCTTTTAAGTCCGAAAATACCTCCTAATCCGTCTGTCTGGATTTGATCGACGGAATCTTGCAGTTCCCGGCGTAGGTAAGCACGGATAGCGCCTTCGTGGCCAGAGATGCCCTTGAGTTGGGTGACTTCTTGGATAGCCTGAAATAGTTGATGCATGCTGTTCGTCTCCTTTTTCAATCTTATCTAAAATTGTAACACAAGTAGACTTGTGATAAAATAAGGATTATGAGTATGAAAAGAAAAAGTCAGCCGGTCTTAGGGCTGCTAGGCCTTCTTGGTCTAGCAGGTCTAGCCTATGCGGGCTATAAGTTGCAGGAAGATCGGACTCGTGTCCGGAGTCAAGAGGAGATGACAGCTACCGTTCGTGCTTTTTTCTCGGAAATGGGGCGGGTGGAGACTCTCTATGTGGAGCTTTATCATTCTGATCAGGATTGTTTGGCAGGTGGTGTCTTCTTGGAAGATGGGCGTCACTTCCGTTTTTGGCTAGTCGGAGAGCAGCTAGATATAGAGGAGGTCGTTATATGATTGTGCCTCAGTCTTTGGAGGAGATAGCCTCCTATTTGGAACAAGAGGGCAAATTTGTCTTCTATTTTACCGCTGATTGGTGTGGGGATTGTCATTTTATTCAGCCCCATATGCCAAGTATCGAAGTGGCTCACCCTTCTTTTACCTTTATCCAAATCGATCGAGATACTTATTTAGATTTGGCAAAATTATGGGATGTTTATGGGATTCCGAGTTTAGTGGTTGTGGAAAATGGGAAGGAGCTTGGGCGCTTCGTCAGTCGAGAACGAAAAACAAAAGAGGAGATTCTGGCTTTCCTGGCAGGGTTAGCTTAAGATAAGAAAGGGAATTTATGTTATTTACTTATAATCCGCAAGGTGTTGGAGATGTTCTGATGGTGGTTGTCGCTGATGATCAGGGACAGGCTGTGGAAGTGGAGAAAAAAGGAGCGATTGCACGTATTCGCCGAGCGGACAATCAGGAAATTGTAGCTTGGAATTTTTTCCAAGTTAGTGATCGTTTACATTTAGAGGGCAGTGGGCAGGTAGATCTGTCGGAAGCAGATCTTGCGCTCTTGAATGACTGGCTGGCTGCAGAAGGTTTTGAGGAGCGTTTGGTTCCTTTTGATAGCCCTCGTTTTGTAGTTGGTGAAATTGTGGAGATGGAACCTCATCCAGATAGTGATCACCTCAATATTTGCCAGGTTGCAATTGGTCACGATAAGACTGTTCAAATCGTAGCAGGTGCTCCGAATGCGCGTGTAGGTTTGAAAACCATTGTTGCCTTACCAGGTGCGATGATGCCAAAAGGTAATTTGATTTTCCCAGGACAATTGCGGGGAGTGGAGAGTTTTGGTATGATGTGTAGCCCAAGGGAACTGGCTCTTCCAAATGCACCACAAAAACGGGGTATTATCGAGTTAGCAGAAGGTGTGCTAGTTGGTCAAGCTTTTGACCCTGTTCAACATTGGGAAGCTTAAAAGACGATCCTAAGGGACGTCTTTTTTCTTTTTACTTCCGAATAAGGAGGTAGGAGGAAAAAAGATGAATCGTATTTTTCTAATTGGTCGTTTAACAGGGACTCCTGAATTGCAGAAGACCCCATCTAATCGTAGTGTAACTCGTTCTAAATTAGCTGTCAAAAGGCGATACCGTGATCAATCCGGTGAGCGAGAGTCTGATTTTATCTCAATTGTGGCTTGGGGGCGTCTAGCGGAGTATATTACTAGCTATGCATGCAAGGGCAGTTTAATTGGTGTTGAAGGAGAATTGCGGACACGCCGATACGAGAAGGATGGTCAAATGCACTACCTATCCGAAGTTCTTTGCAGTGATTTTCAGCTATTAGAGACTAAAGAGCAGAGACTCTTGCGCGAACAACGCCGAAAACAAGAACGGTTCGAGATGGTCAGTGAAGAAGGAGAAGAATTACCGTTTTAGTGATGGTTAACGTAATTTCTCAAGATGAAAGGATTATTGAGATAAGCTGAAGAGCGGAAGTAAATTGGATAAGTGGTGAGTGTTGTATTGTTTAAGGAGGTATACCTTTTGGATCTATTGGCTACTTAAGATTTAATGTTGGTAGCTATGACGGGACCTGTGGTCATTTTAGTTAAAAGCCGTAATAGTATCTAGTAGTTTTGATATGATAGGTAACATAGCTTGAGTTTACAACTGGCTATCAAGACTAGTAAAGGAGTGTGAGGTGTGAACAATTGTAGTTTATTTTATAAAGGCTATGCTGTACACTCAAACAACCACTGTGTTAAAGAATTTTTACTAGCTAAAAATTAGAGACTGGTCCTTGAACCTAGTCTCTTTTTCATATCTGCTTTTATGTTTGCGGGGAATGAATGATTTTCAGCATAGCCGTAGAGTTCCTATAATTAGTGTATAATTATTGTTATAAAAATCTAAAATAATAGTACTCAGTATATTGTTTAGGCGGTGTTTTATTTATGTTTTCTTGGAAATATCTCAGATATCTATTTGTTTTGCTTACCATAGTTGGTATTTTTTGCTTATATGAAATAGGGGAGACGGTAGGGAGTGAACAAATAAGTGTAGGACTTACGTTTATGACTATGAATAATGATTTTTATAAAACGTTGTATGCAGAAATTGAACAGGGGTCCTATTCACAGGATATCCGATTTTATATGAGAGATGCTGAATTGGATGAGGAGAAGCAAAGTCAGCAAATTGATTTTTTTATTAAGAAGCAGGTAGATGTTATCGTGTTGAATCCTGTGAAAGGTCATAGTCCTAGAATGACGGGGGCTTTGGAGAGAGCAAAAGAAGCTGGGATAAAGACGATTGTGGTAGATGCACCGGTCGCGAAGGATATTTCAGTTGATACGACGATTATTTCGGATAACTATCAAGCTGGAGTGCTAATTGCAAAAGATATGATGAGAAGATTGTCTGGAGCGAATATTCTAATTTTAAAGCATCAAAATGCTCTATCTGCAATTGATAGGATTCGGGGATTTACAGATACCATAAAAGGGAAGGTTAATTATCAAGTAGTGTCAGAACGAGAGACGATGGGGCAAACAGAGGAGAGTATGGAACAAGTTATGGATATTTTTCAAACGGAGGCTGCTATCGATGTGATTATGGCATTGAATGATAAAGTTGCGATCGGAGCTCTGGCAGCTATTGAACACAGCGGCATTAATAGGAATATTATGATTTATGGTGTAGATGGTTCACCTGATATCAAAGGTTTCTTATCTGAAAATAATAATATTCAGGGATCAGTAGCACAGTCTCCAATTCAAATGGGACAGCAGGTGACAGAGGTGATTAATACAATGCTCTCAGCAGATTGTTCCTATTCGTTAGAATATTCTATCCCTGTTCAACTAATTACCCGAGATAATATTCACGAGCGTGTTATAACAGGATGGCAGTAATGAATCGGAGTCAAAGTATTTTTTATAGTAGGATGGCTCTTGTTGTAATTAACTTTGTAGCTGTTATTTATAATGCCTCTATCTATTTATTTGCTACCAATTATGTTATTTCAAGGGGAGATGCCTATCGTCTATTAAATAGTTTAGAAGCGATGCCTCACTCACCAGTTTTTACTTTTTGGATGTCAGTAATATTATATGTAGCTTTGATTTTGATTTTTTCTTATCGTAGTAGGAATTTAGAACAGTTGTCGATTTATGATAAAGTAACAATTTTTGAAATCGTATTGATGTTATTTATTTTTTTCCTTCTTTATATGTCTTACAATGGATTATTTTTATTGGTATTTGCTGATATTTTCTATGGTTCAAAAGAGTTGAGTGCTTTAACAAATCGGAAGTATCTCTTTCTTTTAATTGGGTTGAGTTTTGGTATGTTGCTTTTAACGAATTATGATATTCTTTCTTTATTTGTGCGGCTGCCGTCTATCGATACCTATATCCGTTTCTGCCCAGAACCAACTCGTGTCTTTTTGCTATTTGGAAAGAACTTTCTTTTTTCATTGAATTTGGTTGTTTTTATGACCTCCTTATTGTTTTACATTTTATCAATGATGATGGAAAAGCATAAAATTGAAGAAGAGTTACGATTGGCAGCTCAAGCTAATCGTGATTTAAATAGTTATTTAGCCTTATCCGAAAAGATTGCTGAGGATAGGGAGAGAAAGCGCATTGCTCGGGAGATTCATGACACGTTAGGGCATGCTTTAACAGGTATTTCTGCTGGTCTTGATGCAGTAAAAATATTAGTAGGGATAGATACGGATCGGGCACAGCAACAATTAGAAAATATCTCGATGGTTGTTCGAGATGGGATTCGTGATGTTCGTGCTTCTCTTCAAAAAATGAGACCCGGAGATCTTGAAAATAATAGTTTAAAAGAAGCTTTGCTCAAAATTATAAAGGAGTATGAGGCGATTTCAAATTTGGAAATACATTTTACCTATAAGTGGGATAGGATTGATTTGGATATTGCCAAGGAGGATATTGTATTTCGGATTATTCAAGAGACGCTTACAAATTCTGTCCGTCATGGTCATGCTCGTTCTATAGCGATCGAATTGTTAGAATGTGAAAATTATGTCATGATGATTCAAGATGATGGTGTCGGCTTTGAGGAGCTTCAATATGGCTATGGTTTGAAGCAAATAGAAGAGCGGATAGCCATTATAGGAGGGAGTGTTCGGTTTGAAAATCGAAATGGTTTTTATACCCATATTGAAATTCCAAAATTGAGGAGGAAATATGATTAAAGTTTTAATTGCAGATGATCAAGCTTTGATTCGAGAATCGTTACAAATTATTTTGTCTAATTATGCAGATATTGAAGTCGTGGCGGCTGTGGCAGATGGGAAGGAAGTTCTTGAGAAAATTCCTCAACTACATCCTCATCTAATTTTGATGGATATCCGTATGCCTGTAATGGATGGTGTTCTTTGCACAAAAGAGATTAAGGAACGCTACCCTAATGTAAAAATAATTATCTTAACAACATTTGATGATGATGATTTTATTTTTTCTGCTCTGAAGTATGGTGCTTCAGGTTATTTGTTGAAAGGTGTATCGACTGATGAACTTTATCAAGCCATTCACACAGTTAATAACGGGGGTGCGATGATTAATCCTAATATTGCAACTAAAGTATTTGAATTTTTTTCACAAATGGCACGGTCTAATTTTGCAATATCAGTGGATGAGGAGTGGACTCAAGAGATTACAACAACAGAGTGGAAAATTATTCAACAGATTGGCTATGGTGAGTCCAATAAAGAAATTGCGGCAAAACTCTTTTTATCAGAAGGAACGGTTCGAAATTATATCTCAACTATTTTAGGGAAATTGAATATGAGGGATCGAACTCAACTGGCGATTTGGGCTGTACAAACAGGAGTTACTCAAAGAAACCTATTGAAGGAGAATAAGGAGTGAGGTGGAATAGACGTTGGCGAATACTGATGACGGGGAGTTTGTTTCTAGGTATTGTTCTTGGATCAACTTATTTATTCATGCCAAAAGAAAAAATTTTACGCTTGGGAATTTATGCAGGTAGTAGTTGGGATGTTCCAAATAGCTATGAGAATAGAGTATTAGATGAATTAATTGAAAAGTTTGAGTCTCAGCATCCAGCTGTCCGGATTCAATATGAAAGTGGGATTCCTAAGGAGAATTATGAGGACTGGTTAGCAGAGCGTATGCTATTAGGAGAACAGCCAGATGTATTTATTGTTCCAGAGAATAGTTTTTCGCAATTAGCGAAAGCTGGAGCTTTTCATCAACTAGACGGATTTTCTAGGGATAATTCTTCTAAAAAATATTATCCAGTAGCTTATGAATCTGGATTGTATCGTGGTAAAAGCTATGCGTTACCTATTGAGAGTAATCCAATTATGATGTGTGTTAATAAGGATTTATTAGAGAAGGAAGGAATCACTATTCCATCCACAGGATGGACATTAGATGATTTATGGACTATTTGTCAAAAAGTCACTAAAGATACGAATGGTGATGGCATTATAGATCAGTATGGAATAACTGATTATGATTGGAAGCAAGCTTTGGTAGCTTATGGTGGTCGTCTTCAAACAGATAGGGGGCTTGAGGTTGACACTCCAGAAATGGAAAAAGCCTTGGCGTTTATTAGTAAATTAGAGGGATTACATCAAAATTATAAGGTTCGCTCAACTGATTTTGACGAAGGGAAGGTGGCTTTTTATCCCATGAGTTTAGCACAATATAGAACATACAAACCCTATCCTTATCATGTCGCTAAATATTCCAAATTTCTATGGACTTGTATTCCTATGCCAGGTGTTTCTTTGGATATAGATGCTACTCAGGTAAGGACATCACTTCTAGCGATGTCTTCCAAAACCAAGCATAGGGAACTGGCCTGGGAGTTTATAGAATTACTTTGTCAAAATGTGGAATCACAACAGGAACTATTTGAGAAATCTCAGGGAACATCACCTATCGTATCGGTTGTAACGAGTGATCGTTCTGTTGAGCTATTGGAAGCTAGTGCCTTTGGTAGTGATTCCATTAGTTCACAAAAGATAGATTATATGATGCGGCATTCGGTTTTGGATATTAGCCAAGATTTAGACATTCGTAAAATGGAACGTATGGAATATTTAATTGCTGAAATTCTTCAAACGGGTGAGTTGGGTAGTCGTTTACCAAGTGTACAAAGAGGATTAGATTTGGAGTATAGAGATTAAGGAAAGGTGGAATTTTATCTGTTTTAGTCGTTGTTAAAATTAGGCTAGGAAGATTACATGAAGGACTGTGTCTAGTATAGTTTTGAAGGAAATTTTTTGAGGCTGGCATTTTGCTGAGCCTTTTTTTGATTTTAAGTTGATTGAGGCATTGTTTGTTGACAATTGTCATATAATTTTTAGCATTTGTCATAGAATAGGAATGACAAATGCCAGTTCGAAAGCGCTTCCTTTTCATGTAAAATGAGGATGAAAAATGAAGGAGGTATATTCATGAGATATGTCATCTTAGTCAGTCATGGTGGCCTGGCAGAAGGATTGAAAAGCTCCTTGAGTATGTTTGCTGGGGATCAAATGGATCAGGTTTTGGTGTTTGGTTTAAAAGACGGTGAGTCTATTGATCAGTTTGAGGAGCGTGTTACATCTTCATTAAAAGGATTGACAATGGAGGATACGGTATTGGTATTGGGAGATATCATAGGTGGGAGTCCATTGACAACTGTCAGTAGTGTGTTAAGTGATATTGGAAAATTGGACAGTTCGGTGATTCTTGGTGGATTAAATCTAACAATGGGTTTAACAGGGTTGGTTATGAAAGATTTACTTGAGGGTAAAGAGCTAGCTCAGTCTATTCTTTCTGAAGCTTCTTCTGCCCTTCAAGAATTTGAACCGTTAACAGATGCTTCTGAAGAAGAAGATATTTGAGCGTTTGTAGAATAGAGGAGGAGATTATGTCTATAACATTTGTACGGATTGATGATCGTATGATTCACGGTCAAACGGTGACTCGGTGGGCGAAAGAGTATCCTTGTGATGGTTTGATTGCAGTCAATAATGCAGCAGCAGGGAATGCTGTTTTAAAACAAGCTTACAAGGCAGCTTCAGATAAAAAAACATTTGTATGGGACAAGGAAGCCTGGAAACAAAAATCCAACAAAGTAAGGGAATCAGAAAGTCGTTATTTCCTCATTACTAAAAATCCGATTGATATGAAAGAGATTTTAGTTGATCAAGGATTTGTTCCTGATGAGGTTCGAGAAATTATTGTTGGTCCTGCGAATGATCGTCCTACAGCAGTCAAATTGGGGAATAATCAATCCATCACACAAGAAGAAGCGGAGGCTTTTGAGGCGATTCAAGCAGCGGGTTATCGTGTGAAATTTCAATTATTGCCAGATGTTTCGATTGGCTATTGGGATGATTTTAAATCAAAATTTGGTTTTTAGTAGTAAGTGCTAACAAGGAGGTATAGTTATGACAATTTCTTGGTTTCAAGCAGCTTTATTAGGTCTATTTGCCTGTTTATCATCTATGCCAGGTTTAGGAGGAACCTCTTTCGGGAATTATACTTTAGGTCGACCTCTCGTAGGGGGACTTGTATCAGGTCTTATTCTTGGAGATGTTAAATTGGGGATTATTTGTGGGGTAGCCATGCAATTGGTGTATATTGCTTTAGTAACTCCTGGGGGAACTGTATCTGCTGATGTTCGTGCAGTTTCCTATATTGGGATACCATTAGCGATGGTTGCTATTACTTCACAAGGGTTAGCTTTTGATTCAGCTGAAGCAGCGAATTTGGCGAAATCGATGGGAACTCTAGTAGGAACTGTTGGTACAGTATTGTTTTATGGTACAGCTACTATGAATCTACTGTGGCAACATATTGGTTGGAAAGCAGTTGAAAATGGAGAGTTTAGAAAGTTATATGCAGTTGATTGGGGACTTCCATGGATTTCTCACTTTGTCTTTTCATTTTTACCAACCTTGATTATGTGTAAATTGGGAGCGGATGCTGTTACGGCTTTGAAAACAGCTTTACCATTAGATGGTCTTCTAATGAAAACTCTTTTCACTGTTGGCTCTTTACTTCCTTGTGTTGGAATTGCAATCTTGTTAAAACAAATTGTGGAAAAATTGTCGGATTTTATCCCATTCTTTGTTGGTTTTACATTAGCAGCGTCTTTAGGATTGAATCTCGTTTCCTGTGCTGTTATCTCACTAATTTTTGCAGTCTTGTTCTATGAAATTCAGATGGCAAAAAATGTAAGAGTTGGAGATGCAAGTTCTGCTATATACGATGACGATGAGGAGGACATTTAGCATGGTAAAATTAAGTAAAAAGACATTGGGTAAATCGTTTCATCATTGGTATTATGGAAATTTAACATGTTTTTCCCAAGAGCATATGCAAACATTTGGCTATCTAGCTTCTATGTTACCTATTGTAGAAGAGTTGTATCCTAAAAAAGAAGATCAGTCTAAAGCTATGCATACTTACACAGCATTTTTTAATACAGAACCACAATTAGGTGCATTGATTGTCGGTATCACAGCAGGCTTGGAAGAAGCGCGTGCCAATGGTGCAGATGGTGTTGATGATGAGACTATTAATGGATTGAGAGCAGGACTAATGGGGCCGGTTGCTGGTATCGGTGACTCATTGATCGTTGGGACTTTAATTCCAATTATTTTAGGAATTGCACTTGGGTTGTCAAATGGAGGCTCTCCTCTAGGTGCAATCTTCTACATTCTTGTATGGAATATATTGGCTTATTTCGGGATGAAATTGGCTTATTTCAAAGGCTATGAATTAGGAGATAAGGCTGTTGAATTTTTGGTAGGGCCTCAGGGTCAAGCAATTCGGAGATCGGTTTCTATCATTGGAGGTATGGTCATTGGTGCCGTCGCTGCGACTTGGGTACCGGTTAAAACAGCCTTTCAATTAAATGATAAAGCAGGTCAACCGTATTTGATTTTACAAGAGCAATTAGATGGTGTATATCCGGGCCTTTTAACAGCTATATTTATTGTACTGTGTTGGTGGTTGATGGCTAAGAAGAATTTATCTCCTATCAAAGTTATGTTATTGCTTGTAGTTGTTGCCTTTATAGGTGTACTAGTTGGATTCTTTAATCCTGGTCTACAGTACTAAGAAAGAGTGAAGCTATGACTGAAGATGAACTGATTTATGGGTATGAGATGGAAATCGAATACCAAAAACGTATGATTGATAATTTAGGTAGATGGTTCAGTCTTTTCTTTACGATTACTAGCATGAGTCTGATATTAGTATATTTTTTTCATCAGTACAGAGTGATTTTGGCATTGGGAATATTAGTTATTATTGCAGGAATATCAGGGATGCTATTGTTTGGTTATGGTATTTATAAAGGACGTCTGAATCTCCAAAAAGTTATACAAGATTTAGAGAGTAAATTATTTTCTTTGAGGAGCATGGATTAATAGGATTCACGAAAAAAACTTTGTCCGCTGGATGAAGTTTTTTTCTTGACTATTGTTGACTAAATGATAAAATAGAAACAGAATTAGCAGTCGTAATTGAAGAGTGCTAAACATATTGGAGGAAAATCTATGTTAAAACCCTTAGCAGATAAAGTTATTGTGAAAGTGATTGAGAAAGAGCAGTCTGTGTCCGGTTTTGTCTTGGCATCAAATAGCCAGGCAGCTACTAAAACAGCAGCGGTTGTGGCTGTTGGTGAAGGGCTACGGTCATTGAATGGTGATTTAATTGCACCAGCGGTTGTGGCTGGGCAAACAATCCTTTTTGAGGCTCATGCGGGTATTTCTATTAAAGATGAGGATGAAGATTTTCTTCTCATTCGTGAGTCTGATATTCTAGCAATTGTAGAGTAAGGAGTAAAAAATGGCAAAAGATATTCAATTTTCATCAGATGCTCGCAGCGCAATGGTGCGCGGTGTAGATATGTTGGCAGATACGGTGAAGGTAACTTTGGGTCCTAAAGGACGGAATGTAGTTTTGGAAAAAGCCTTTGGTTCACCACTGATTACCAATGATGGGGTAACTATCGCCAAAGAAATCGAATTGGAAGATCCATTTGAAAACATGGGTGCCAAGTTGGTTTCAGAAGTTGCTTCAAAAACGAATGATATTGCTGGTGATGGGACAACGACAGCAACCCTTTTGACACAAGCGATTGTTCGTGAAGGGATTAAAAACGTGACAGCAGGTGCTAACCCAATTGGAATCCGTCGTGGAATTGAAGCTGCCACTGCTGCCGCTGTTGCAGCTTTGAAGGAGACTTCTGTACCTGTGTCCAATAAAGAAGCGATTGCACAGGTAGCTGCTGTTTCTTCTCGTAGTGAGAAGGTTGGGGAGTACATCTCTGAAGCTATGGAGCGTGTTGGAAAAGACGGTGTTATTACTATTGAAGAATCCCGTGGAATGGAAACGGAATTGGAAGTAGTAGAAGGTATGCAATTCGATCGTGGCTATCTGTCTCAATATATGGTGACTGACAATGAGAAGATGGTCGCAGAATTGGAGAATCCATTTATCTTGGTGACAGATAAAAAAGTTTCTAATATTCAAGAGATTCTTCCATTGCTAGAGAGTATTTTACAGACAAATCGTCCACTTTTGATTATTGCGGATGACGTTGATGGAGAAGCTCTTCCAACTCTTGTTTTGAATAAAATTCGTGGAACCTTTAATGTGGTTGCTGTCAAAGCACCAGGTTTTGGAGATCGTCGGAAGGCTATGTTAGAAGACATTGCGATTTTAACAGGTGCTACAGTCATTACCGATGATCTTGGTTTAGAATTGAAAGATGCAACTGTTGAGGCTCTAGGTCAGGCAGCTAAGGTAGTCGTAGATAAAGATTCTACAACTATCGTTGAAGGTGCAGGTGATCCAGCAGCGATTAGTAATCGTGTTGGTGTTATTAAGTCTCAAATTGAGACTACTAACTCAGACTTTGATCGTGAAAAGCTTCAAGAACGTCTTGCTAAATTAGCAGGTGGTGTTGCAGTCATCAAGGTTGGAGCTGCTACAGAGACGGAATTGAAAGAAATGAAACTCCGTATTGAAGATGCTTTGAATGCAACTCGTGCGGCAGTTGAAGAAGGAATTGTTGCTGGTGGTGGAACAGCCTTGGTGAATGTAATTCCAGCAGTAGCTGCTTTGGAATTAACTGAAGATGAGGAGACAGGACGTAATATTGTCCTTCGTGCCCTTGAAGAGCCTGTTCGTCAGATTGCTCTCAACGCCGGTTACGAAGGTTCGATTATTATTGATCGTCTCAAGAATGCAGAAGCTGGTCAAGGCTTCAATGCAGCTAGCGGTGAATGGGTTGATATGATTGAAACAGGAATCATTGACCCTGTGAAGGTGACTCGTTCAGCCCTTCAGAATGCAGCTAGTGTTGCTAGCTTGATTTTGACAACAGAAGCTGTTGTTGCGAACAAACCAGAACCACAAGCTCCAGCCGGTCC
>NZ_JBTGGE020000047.1:0-14030 GCF_054331515.2 Streptococcus sp. 10F2
TTAAAAAAGGTCATAAAAACCTTTATTTGGCATGCACAAAAAGACCACTTTCGAAAGTCAGATATCAATTTGAACTTCCAAAGTGGTCTTATTTTAGATTCTAAGTCTTAACTTAATGACATTGGTTCCACGGGAGAAGTTTTTGGCCAACATGCAGCAGTATGGGAATACTTCGGCGGCCTCTATTCCCATTTTGCTTTCCGAAAGTGTGAGTGCTGGAGTGATTTCTATGAAGGGGCACCAAAAAATTCTGTTTTCAGGATTCGGTGGTGGATTAACCTGGGGGAATATCCTTGTGTTACTGTAATTAGATATTTATTTAAAAGGAGAAAGAATAATGGCAGTGTTTGAAAAAGTACAAGAAATTATCGTTGAAGAACTTGGTAAAGAAGCAGAAGAAGTGACGTTGGAAACAACATTTGAGGAGCTTGACGCAGATTCATTGGATGTTTTCCAGGTCATTTCAGAAATTGAAGATGCTTTTGAAATCCAAATTGAAACTGAAGATGGTTTACATAATGTTGGCGATTTAGTGGCTTACGTTGAGGAAAAAACAAAATAATACTAGACTTCAAAATCTAAATATGCGAATCTTCTTTACGAGATCCTAAAAGTAACAAGGTCCGTTGGAGTTTGTAGATATTTTTATTGGTAAAGGTGACAAGATTAATCCAATTTTTGGGCTTAATCTTCAGTTCAGATTGCGAACTGTTGTGTGTATACGAGAATCGAGGTTGTGAATGTTCTTCATTGAAAATCTTCGTTTGATTTTCGGTGAGGATCATATCCAACCTTTCTTCTTAAAAAATACTTTAATTATCAAAGTATTTTTTAAGAAGAAATCTATAAGGTAGGGAAAATGAAAACAAAGATTACAGAGTTATTAGGAATAACATACCCAGTTTTCCAAGGGGGAATGGCTTGGGTTGCGGATGGAGATTTAGCGGGAGCAGTATCAAATGCAGGTGGTCTTGGCATTATTGGTGCTGGGAATGCTCCTAAAGAGGTTGTTCAGGCAAATATTAACAAGGTTAAATCCATTACGGATAAACCTTTTGGTGTGAATATTATGCTGTTGTCTCCCTTTGCGGACGCTATTGTGGACCTGGTTATTGAAGAAGGGGTCAAGGTGGTTACAACTGGTGCAGGAAATCCAGGAAAATACATGGAGCGTTTTCACCAGGCTGGAATCAAGGTAATCCCGGTTATTCCTTCAGTTGCTTTGGCCAAGCGGATGGAGAAACTTGGGGCTGATGCTGTGATTGCAGAAGGTATGGAAGCAGGAGGTCATATTGGAAAATTGACTACGATGACCTTGGTTCGTCAAGTTGTAGATGCTGTCTCGATTCCAGTGATTGCCGCAGGAGGGATTGCGGATGGTTATGGGGCTGCGGCAGCTTTCATGCTGGGTGCCGAAGCGATCCAGGTTGGGACACGTTTTGTCGTTGCAAAAGAATCCAATGCCCATCCGAATTATAAAGAAAAAGTTTTGAAAGCGAAGGATATCGATACGGTTGTCTCAGCTTCAGTTGTAGGCCATTCGGTACGTTCGCTAAAAAATAAATTGACGACAGCTTATGCCCATGCGGAAAAAGAGTTCTTAGCAGGAACCTGCTCTGCAGATGAGGTTGAAGAACTTGGTGCTGGTGCTCTGAGGAATGCGGTTATCGACGGTGATGTTGTGAATGGTTCTGTTATGGCAGGGCAAATTGCCGGTCTGGTCCAGAAAGAAGAGACCTGTCAAGAAATTGTAGAGGATTTAGTGACGGGTGCTCGCAAGGCTATTTTAGAAGAAGCGAGACGTTGGGGAGAATAAGGAAAGGGACTATGTCAAAAAAAGCATTTTTATTTGCAGGTCAAGGGTCTCAAAAACTGGGGATGGCGAGTGATTTGTATGCCACTTATCCCATTGTTAAAGAGACCTTTGATAGAGCTAGCCAGATTTTAGGTTATGACTTGCGGTCCTTGATTGATGGAGATGACGTAAAGTTGCATCAAACGCGTTATACGCAACCGGCTATTCTTGTAACCTCTTTGGCCATCTATCGATTATTAGCAGAGTATGGGGTGTTACCAAATATCGTAGCTGGCCTATCCCTAGGAGAATATTCGGCCTTAGTGGCTAGTGGGGCTTTGGACTTTGAAGATGCAGTAGCTCTTGTAGCCAAACGTGGAGCCTATATGGAAAGTGCAGCTCCAGCTGGTAGTGGAAAAATGGTTGCTGTCCTAAATACGGAGCGAGACTTGATTGAAGAAGTCTGTCAAAAGGCTTCTGAAATAGGGATTGTTAGCCCAGCCAATTACAATACGCCAACTCAGATTGTGATTGGTGGGGAAGTAGCTGCTGTTGACGAGGCACTTAGCTTGTTGAAAGAAAGAGGTGTCAAGCGTCTGATTCCCTTAAATGTTTCAGGTCCTTTTCATACAGCTCTCCTGAAGCCAGCTTCTGAGCAGTTAGCCATTGATTTGGAGCAAACTTCCTTTTCAATTTTTAAGATTCCTTTAGTTGGAAATACAGAAGCCAAGATTATGGAATCCGATCTGATTCGAAGTTTGTTGGCTCGCCAAGTTATGGAGCCGGTTCGTTTTTATGATTCAATCACCGTGATGAAAGACTTTGGTGTTGATGAAGTCATAGAAATCGGCCCTGGTAAGATATTGTCTGGTTTTTTGAAAAAAATAGATAAGAACCTTCCTACCACATCGGTTGAGGATGGGGAAAGTTTTGAAGCACTGCTCAAGAAGAAGGGATCATGATGGAAATTCAAAAGAAAAATGTTTTTGTAACTGGTTCGACACGTGGTATTGGTTTAGCCATTGCCCATAAATTTGCTAGTTTAGGAGCCAATGTTGTGTTAAATGGTCGTTCAGCAATTTCAGATGATTTACTAGGCCAGTTTTCAGATTATGGTGTTAAAGTGATGGCGATCGCAGGTGATGTCTCAAATGCTGTAGATGCAGAGCGCATGCTAGCGGAAGCAACAGAAGCGCTAGGCACTGTGGATATCCTTGTCAATAATGCGGGAATCACCAATGATAAACTGACCTTGAAAATGACGGAGGAAGATTTTGAATCTGTTTTGAAAGTTAATTTAACGGGGTGTTTTAATATGACTAAAGCAGTCTTGAAGTCGATGATCAAGGCTCGTCAAGGTGCGATCATTAACCTGTCTTCCGTGGTAGGCTTGATGGGGAATGTCGGTCAAGCCAATTATGCGGCTTCTAAAGCTGGTTTGATTGGATTCAGTAAATCTGTAGCCCGTGAAGTTGCGGCCCGTGGTGTCCGGGTGAACGTGATTGCCCCTGGATTTATCGAATCCGACATGACCGATAAAATATCAGACAAGATGAAGACTGCGATGATGGCACAGATTCCCATGAAAGCCTTTGGTCAGCCGGAGCAGGTTGCAGATGTAGCGGTATTCCTTGCCCAACAAGAGTATCTGACAGGTCAGGTGCTCGCGGTTGATGGCGGTTTGACGATGCAATAGAAGAGGTAGAAAATGACAAATAAGCGTGTGGTTGTAACAGGTTATGGTGTGACCTCTCCAATCGGAAATACACCAGAAGAGTTTTGGACTAGTCTTTATGAGGGAAAAATTGGAATTAAGCCCATTACAAAATTTGATGTCTCAGAGATTGAGGTACGGAATGCTGGAGAGATTCAAGATTTTCCCTTTGATAAATATTTTGTGAAAAAAGATACCAATCGAATGGATCTCTATTCGCTCTATGCTATTTATGCTGCGATGGAAGCTTTGGAAAATGCCGGTTTAGATATGGAGCAGGTAGATCGTGATCGTACGGGTGTCATTGTCTCCTCAGGGATTGGTGGTCTCCAGGAGTTGGAAGAACAGATTATTCGGATGAGTGAGCGTGGGATGAGGCGAATTAAACCCATGTTTATTCCCAAAGCTTTGTCAAATATGGGGGCTGGGAATATTGCGCTCAAAATTGGTGCTCAAGGAGTGTGTAAGTCCGTCACAACAGCCTGTGCCTCTGCAAATGATGCGATTGGGGAAGCCTTTCGAGAAATCAAGTATGGGCATCAGGATGTGGTTTTAGCCGGTGGTTCAGAAGCTTCGATTACACAAATTGGGATTGGTGGCTTTAATGCCTTGACAGCTTTGTCGACTACAGAAGATCCAGCTCGTTCAGCGATTCCATTTGACAAAGACCGAAATGGCTTTGTGATGGGTGAAGGTGCAGGGGTGCTTGTGGTTGAGAGCCTTGAACATGCACAAAAACGGAATGCTAACATTTTAGCAGAGATTGTCGGCTATGGTTCCAATTGTGATGCCTATCATATGACCACGCCAACTCCAGATGGTTCTGGAGCAGCCAAGGCTATTAAGCTTGCACTTCGTGAAGCCGATATTCAACCCTCAGATGTTGATTATGTCAATGCTCACGGGACCTCAACACCAGCTAATGAGAAGGGAGAGAGTCAGGCGATTGTAGCAGTGCTTGGAACAGAGGTTCCTGTGTCTTCGACTAAATCCTTTACAGGTCATTTGTTGGGAGCGGCCGGTGCTGTTGAGGCTATTGCGACCATTGAAACGATGAGACATCAGTTTATTCCGAAGACAGCTGGCACGCGAGAACTATCTGATGACATTGAAGCAAACGTTGTTTATGAGCACGGGGTGGAAGCAGAAGTGAACTATGCGATTTCAAATACATTTGGATTTGGTGGGCACAATGCGGTCTTGGCCTTTAAACGTTGGGAGGATTAAGTATGAATATCCATGAAATTAAGGACTTGATGGCGCAATTTGATAGCTCCAGCCTCCGTGAATTTTCCTATAAAAATAATAGGGATACGTTGAGCTTCTCTAAAAATGAACATGCTCCCATAGCGGTAGTGGGGCAAGAAACTCCTGCAAAAACGAGTCAGACAGCTGTTTCAGAAACCTCACCTGCACAAGTAGAAGTTGTTGAGGAATCTGTGGCTTCTGCTGAAGGTGATCTGATCGAGAGTCCACTTGTTGGAGTAGCCTACTTGTCACCGGGTCCAGATAAAGCAGCTTTTGTTTCTGTAGGGGATACGGTTAAAAAAGGTCAAACACTATTGATTGTCGAAGCTATGAAAATTATGAATGAAATTCCGGCACCTAAGGATGGTGTTGTGACAGAAATCTTAGTCGCAAATGAAGAAATTGTAGAATTTGGAAAAGGCTTGGTACGTATCAAATGATGGATTTAAATCAAATCAAGGAAGCACTTCCGCATCGCTACCCCTTTCTATTGGTGGACCGGGTTCTGAAGGTCTCGGAAGATGAGATTGTTGCATTAAAGAATGTCACTATCAATGAACCTTTTTTCCAAGGACACTTCCCTCAATACCCAGTTATGCCAGGTGTCTTCATTATGGAGGCTCTAGCACAAACAGCCGGTGTCTTGGAACTGTCGAAAGAAGAGAACAAAGGCAAACTGGTTTTCTACGCTGGAATGGACAAGGTTCGATTTAAAAAACAAGTAGTCCCTGGAGATCAGTTGGTCATGACGGCTACATTTATCAAACGTCGTGGTACGATTGCAGTTGTGCAAGCAACAGCGGAAGTTGACGGTCAATTGGCTGCTTCCGGTGTCCTGACTTTTGCCATTGGAAGCTAATACTCATTACATTTCAAATTCTGACTTTGTTAAGCCTTTATGATGAACTGATTGCACGCCTCATCAGGTCTCTTAGTCCGGTTGTGTGATTTTTATCGGCTTTTCTGGTTATTTTTTGAAATTAGTGAGGTATAAAACTCCATCGAAGGAGAAGAAGATGTTCAAGAAAATTTTAATTGCCAATCGTGGCGAAATTGCCGTAAGGATTATTCGGGCAGCCCGTGAGTTGGGGATTGCGACAGTTGCGGTTTATTCTGAAGCAGATAGAGAAGCCCTCCATGTTGCCTTGGCGGATGAAGCTATCTGTATTGGCCCTGCGAAATCGACGGATTCTTATCTAGATATGAATGCGGTTTTATCCGCAGCGATCATCACCCAAGCAGAAGCGATTCATCCTGGATTTGGTTTCTTGAGTGAAAATTCAAAGTTCGCAACCATGTGTGAAGAGATGAATCTTACCTTTATTGGGCCTGCTGGTCTGGTCATGGATAAGATGGGGGATAAAATCAATGCCCGTTCAGAAATGATAAAAGCTAAGGTTCCTGTTATCCCAGGATCAGATGGAGAAGTTGTTACTGCTGATGAGGCCTTGGAGGTTGCAAATCGACTGGGCTATCCGGTTATGCTCAAGGCATCGGCAGGTGGTGGTGGGAAAGGGATTCGAAAGGTGAAAAGCCAAGAGGAGTTGCTACCTGCTTTTGAGTCTGCTTCTCAAGAAGCCAAGGCTGCCTTTGGCAATGGTGCCATGTATATTGAAAAAGTGATTTACCCCGCTCGTCATATCGAAGTCCAGATTTTAGGGGATTCTTTTGGCAATGTTATCCACTTGGGAGAACGAGATTGCTCCCTCCAACGGAACAATCAAAAGGTTTTGGAAGAAGCGCCTTCGATTGCGATTGGAAAAACCCTTCGCACGAAACTTGGGCAAGCAGCCGTACGGGCGGCTCAGGCAGTGAACTACGAAAACGCAGGAACCATTGAATTTCTCCTTGATGAGCAAAAGGGTGAGTTTTACTTTATGGAAATGAATACCCGTGTTCAGGTTGAGCATCCCGTAACTGAATTTGTGACCGGTATCGACATCGTGAAAGAACAGATTCGGATTGCCGCTGGTCAAGAATTATCCTATAAGCAAGAAGATATTCAGATGACAGGTCATGCTATTGAGTGTCGCATCAATGCTGAAAATCCAAAATTCAATTTTGCGCCCAGCCCTGGAAAAATCACGGATCTATACTTACCGTCAGGTGGTGTCGGCTTGCGCGTGGATTCAGCAGTTTATCCAGGTTACACCATCCCACCTTATTATGACTCCATGATTGCAAAAGTCATTGTTCATGGCGAGAATCGTTTTGATGCGTTGATGAAGATGCAACGAAGCCTCTATGAACTAGAGATTGAAGGGGTTGTCACCAATGTTGACTTCCAACTGGATCTTATTTCCGATAGTCATGTGATTGCCGGAGATTATGATACTAGTTTTTTAATGGAAGAATTTTTACCAGCCTATGCTGAAAAAGACTAGGGGCAGGAACTTGAGTCCAGCCTCTTTTATTGAAAAATGAACGAGAGGAAAGGAGACTAGATGGGACTATTTAATCGAAAAGAAAAGTATATCCGTATCAATCCCAACCGTTCGGTTAGAAGAACGGTAAAACGAGAGATGCCAGAAGTACCCGACGAACTCTTTGCCAAGTGTCCAGCCTGTAAAACAGCGATTTATCAAAAAGATTTAGGGACTGCTAAGATTTGCCCTGGTTGTTCCTATCATTTTCGGATTTCAGCCCAGGAACGTTTAGCTCTCATGGCTGATGAAGGGACCTTTGAAGAGATGTTTACAGGTTTTGAAACAAGGGATCCGCTCAAGTTTCCTAATTATCAGGAAAAATTGGCAGCTACGAGAGCAAAGACAGGATTGGATGAGGCAGTATTAACAGGTAGAGCCAAAATTCAAGGGCAAGCAACCGCACTTGCTATTATGGATTCTAATTTTATTATGGCTTCCATGGGAACTGTTGTCGGAGAAAAAATTACCTGTCTGTTTGAATATGCCATTCAAGAAAAATTACCAGTGGTCATCTTTACGGCATCTGGAGGAGCACGCATGCAGGAGGGGATCTTTTCGCTCATGCAAATGGCAAAAATTTCAGCGGCAGTAAAACGCCATTCCAATGCAGGTTTGTTTTATCTCACCATTCTAACAGATCCAACAACTGGCGGTGTTACTGCATCATTTGCTATGGAGGGAGATATTATTCTTGCGGAACCACAGACCTTAATTGGTTTTGCAGGTCGTCGTGTTATTGAAACAACAGTGCGTGAAAATCTCCCTGATGATTTTCAAAAAGCGGAATTCCTTCAGGAACATGGCTTTGTGGATGCAATTGTGAAACGGATAGATTTACCAGCTACAGTCGGACAATTATTAAATGTTCATGGGGGAAGCAAATGACCAGTAAGGTAGCTCATATTTTAAAAGAGGCCCGAAATCAAGGGCGTTTGACAGCTCTGGATTATGCCAAAACGATTTTTGATGATTTTTTCGAATTACATGGAGACCGTAACTTCCGTGATGATTCGGCTGTTATTGGAGGGATTGGAAAACTAGATGGACGAGCAGTAACGGTCGTTGGCATCCAAAAGGGAAAAAACTTCCATGACAACTTGAAGCTTAATTTTGGACAACCACACCCAGAAGGTTACCGTAAAGCCCTCCGCCTGATGAAACAGGCAGAAAAGTTTGGACGACCCGTTGTAACTTTCATCAATACCGCTGGTGCCTATCCAGGGCAAGGAGCGGAAGAACGAGGACAAGGAGAAGCTATCGCCCGAAATCTTCTGGAAATGAGTGACCTTAAGGTACCGATTATTGCGATTATTATTGGTGAAGGAGGTTCTGGTGGAGCCTTGGCACTTGCAGTTGCCGATCAGGTTTGGATGTTAGAAAACACAACCTATTCCATCCTAAGTCCAGAAGGTTTTGCTTCAATCTTGTGGAAGGATGGCAGCCGAGCGTCAGAAGCCGCTGAATTGATGAAGATGACAGCGGCTGAGTTAAAAAAGCAGGGGATTGTCGACAAGATTATTCCAGAACGTGGCTATTTTTCTCGAGAAATTGTTCAACAAATTAAGGAACATTTGATTGAAGAGTTGGATCGGTTATCCGCTATACCGATAGAACAACTGCTAGAAGACCGCTACCAACGGTTTAGGAAATATTAATGAACAGAAAAAAACGGACTTTCGAGCGAAAGTCCGTTTTACAGTTATTAAAGTAAAGCTAAGATAATAAAGTTTAGAATGAAAAGAGCTGTGGATCCCCAAAGGATTGGGTGTATTTCTTTCGCTTTACCAGTTGAAACTTTAACCAAGCAGTAGAAGATGAAGGCTGCGGCAATACCGTAAGAGATAGAGAAGCAAAGAGCCATAAAGAAGGCTGCGAAGAAGGCTGGGAGAGCATCTTCGAATTGGCTCCAGTCAACATCCAAGAAGGATGATACCATCATAACCCCGACAATAATCAAGGCTGGAGCAGTAGCAGCTGCTGGTACAATACCGATGAAGGGAAGAATAAGAGTTGAGAGTAGGAAGCAGATCGCTGTTGAGACAGCTGTAAGACCTGTCCGACCACCAGCAGAGATACCGGCTGCTGACTCTACAAAGGTAGTTGTATTAGAAGTTCCAAAGAGGGCCCCGATAGAAGTTCCGATTGCATCTGCAAAGAGAGCCTTATCCATTTTTGAGCTAAAGCCAGTTGAATTTTCAAGAGCTTCTTCATCCTCAGCAGAGAAAATTCCAGTTTTGCGGCCAGTTCCAATAAAGGTTCCAAGTGTATCGAAAGTGTCGGATAAACTAAAAGCAAAGATGGTCATCAGAACCAAAGGTAAACGACTAGAGTCGGAAAAGAGGGAGGAAAGTCCGCCAAAAGCAGCTAGGAAAGTAGTCCCCAATTCTCCAAAAGCTGTTCCTAAATTGTTATTGGCGAAGTCAATAGTAGAGAGATCGACAACACCAACGGGAATTCCTGCCAGAGTTGTGGCAATAATTCCGATAAGAATAGCTCCTCGTACATTTTTGATAACCAGAACAGCTGTTAAAAGAAGTCCAAATACTGTTAAGAGAACACTGGCATCAGTGAACGTTGAAATAGAAGGGACAACCCCGCCACCTGCAAAGACAGAAGTGATGCCATTGGCAAAAGTTTCGGAAGTAGCTTCAGCAGGAGTAACACCATTGACGGTGATAATGTCCGAAGCCGAAGTAAGGAAGGTAATGAGGTTGGAGTTTTTGAAACCAAGGTAGGCCACAAAGACCCCGATACCTCCACCAATCGCGTGTTGGAGGCTGACCGGAATCGCTTTGATGATACTTTTCCGAACTTTAGTAACCGTAATGAAAACGTTAAAGAGACCACAGAGGAATACCATGGCTAGGGCTTCTTGCCAAGTAAAACCAAGACCGATAACAACTGTGTAGGTAAAGAAGGCGTTGAGTCCCATTCCTGGTGCCAAGGCATAAGGGACATTGGCAAATAGTCCCATCACCAAGGTTGAAACCGCACTAGCAATAATTGTTGCCAAGAAAACTGCTTGAGTCGGCATTCCAGCTACACTAAGTACGCTTGGATTGACAAATAAAATATAAGACATGGCGAAGAAAGTTGTAATCCCAGCCATGATCTCAGTTGATACGGTTGTACCGTATTCCTTTAAATTAAAAAACCGTTCCACGGGTTATGTCTCCTTTATTTACGAATGATATAAATAGTTTAACTTAATTTCATTCGTATTTCAAGTTGTTTATCAAAAAATAAATCGCTTGGGTGATTAAACTAAGCGATTTAGTACATCATTGCTTATCAATGATTTTTTAGAAAAAGATTATTTTTATAAAAGAAAAGCCTTGAAATATTTGCTATACTGCTTGAAAAAACTAAGGTAAAATATGTATAATAAAATTAGGGAATCGGTTTCAAGTTGTTTTTGAGATTTTTTACTCAAAGGGTATTTAGGGTATCTTTGCTTAAATTGAAGTACTAACTAAGATAACTAGATGGATTAGATATGTGAATTAAGAATATCTAAGACAATTTAAGGGATTATTAGAGTTGTTCAAGGGAGGTACCAATGAGACGTATATTCATATTCTTATCCACCCTATTTCTATCTTTCTTTATGTTGTTCATGCTTTGGCAGCAATATCCACAGGTAGTATTTTCTAGTTATCCATCGGTTGATTTGATTGGTTCAGTTGATACGGGAACAGTAATCGACCGCGAACAGGTTTATACTACTTTAGAAAAGTTGGCAAAGGATGAAAATAGTTTAATTGCTAGGAGGATTGTGGAGCCCAATCAAAAGGGGGAAATGATCTTTACTTATGCTACTTATGGGGAAGGAACATTGCCGGATGGTTTGATGTTAGCTTCAGATAAAAGTAGTGAAGACAGTGATTTAGTAAGCAGTTACCTTATTGTTTCAGGAAATCTACACTTAAGTCAGCTAGAGGAAATATTTCGGTCACTTGGTTATCAAGCACAATCATTTTCGAGGGCAAGTTTAGTGGACTTAGTCTTTTCTTTAATTTTAAATGATATTTCCGTTCCTAGTCTTGGTCTAGCTATCCTAAGTTTTTTTAGTCTATCTGTTATTCAACATATTTTGAAGATTCGAAGTGCAGCCCTTAAATTCGTGTCTGGAAAAGTAGTAACCAGAATTATGTGGGAATCGGTTGCTGAAGACTTTCGACTGTTTCTCAGTAGTTTTTTAGTTTCCACTTTACTAGGGTGCTTTGTTATTCTGTGGTTAGGGCTTTGGCATCAGACAATACTACTCTATGAAATTAGTATTGGTTTATACCTACTTCTTTTGGGAGTTGTATCGATTGTTGTTAGTCTGACCTATTTATTAGCTTTACAAGTAAATTCTTTGGTGTCTGTTTTGAAAGGACGTTTACCCCTTCGACGCCTTTTGTCTTTGATGTTGCTTTCTCAATTTCTTGCTTTTTTGACAATAGGGTGGTCCTTCTCAACAATCATGCAAGAGTATCAGAAGTATCAACTTCTGGAAGCAGGAAAAAGCAGTTGGGAAAGGAAACAAAATTTTTACAGTTTATCCTATAGTTTTAGTTCCGCCTTTACCAAAGGGGAAGAACAGGAGAAGCAAAGTAAAGCCTGGTATTCCTTTGCAATAAAAAGTATTGAGTCTGAAAAAGCTGTTTTTGTTAAGCATAATCTTCGACAGTTTTTAACTACTAATGTAGCCGATGGAATTAATGTCAATTCACCTGATCCTGGAGGACATGCACTTTTTATTTCGCAAAATTATCTGGAATTGGAAAATGTTCAGGTTCCAGAAGAATTTAAACAGAAAATGAAAAATTTGAAGGAAGGGGAGTTTGGTTTAGTTTTACCTAAATTTTTAGCCTCAAGTCAAGAAGAATTGGAAGAACAGTTTACGAATTTCATGGCGAATTTTGCTGCGGAAACTTTGGATATCTCTAGTAAACGTCGTTTTGAGGCTAAAGCTTACACGACACTTACGTCTGATGGGGAAAATCGATTTTTATATTCTGTAGATTCCGATATCCCTATGCAGTTTCTTTTAGATCCCATTCCTGTGATAATTAGTCCTATTGCTATGGGGGATACTCCTAATAGTCGTCTTTTCTGGGAGTCTGAAATTGGAAATGGGTTACATTTAGAGGGATATCAAGAAAGTGAGGAGCTTTTAAAACAAGAAGGTGTGTATAACTGGGTATCTTCTCTTTCAAATAATTGGAGAATGTACCTACAGAATCTTTCAACGAGTCGTACTCGTTTAACGGTATTGCTAGTTGGGGTTGTATTAGGATTAGGGACATCTGCTTTGCTTTTTAATGCAATGGTAATGCTGTATTTTGAGCAATACCGGAAGGAAATCTTCATAAAACGATTGTCAGGATTAAGCTTTGAGGAAATTCATTTCAATTTTATGTTGGTTGAATTTCTGATGTTGGGCTTGGGACTGGCAAGTTTGATTTATTTATCAAGACATATCTTTTTGAGTTTGATGGTTGCCTTTGTTTTTGTATTAAATCTTTTCTTAATATTAGGTATACAGTCAAGAAGAGAAAGAAAAGTGGCTGTATCGGTATTGAAAGGAGGTTAGGATGATTGAATTGAATCATGTTACCAAGCAATATGGTCAGCGGATACTTTTTAATGATATAAATTTTTCGTTAAAATCGGGAATGATCTATGTTCTTAAAGGAAGAAGTGGTAGTGGAAAGACGACTCTCTTAAATATGATGGCAAAATTAGAGCCTGTGGATTCAGGAGAGATTCTATTTAAAGGTAAGAATCTTAAAGACTATAGGGATGTGTTGTTTTTCAGGAACGAGCTGGGCTATCTCTTTCAACAATTTGGCTTAATTGATAACGAGACAGTCGAATCTAATTTATCTTTAGGATTAGTTGGACAAAAACTGAATCGTAAGGAAGAATACCAGAGGAAAGTAGAGGCATTGGCTCAAGTTGGATTGAGCAGTAAAATTTTAAAAAGTTTTATCTACGAACTTTCTGGAGGGGAAGCTCAACGGATTGCTCTAGCTAAAGTTGTGCTAAAAAATCCACCACTAATTTTTGCGGATGAGCCCACTGCCTCCTTAGATCCAGAAAATGCTGACCAAGTTATGGAGTTGTTGATTTCCTTAAAAAGTCCAGAACGTTTAATTGTAATTGCCTCACATAACCCAGAAATTTGGGATATGGCTGACGAGGTGATTGCTATTGATAAATTAGGCTAAAACCGAATCTAGTCCATGGAATATAGTGGGCTTACAGAGAAAAGAGTCTTAAAACTACACTAAAAGTTCCTAGTGGAATGAAACTCTACTAGGGCTTTTTTGATCAGATTATAAGTCAAACAGTTATTGGGAGGTTGATGATGACATCGAAAAAAATTGAATGGTTAGAAAATTCAATTTATAATTTTATTTTAGATTTGGAAATAACAGATAAGGAACGTCAACTCTTTTTGAAAGCGAAAAATGATTTTAGTAATAGAGTGGATTTTGCTAGAATTATTTTAAATTTAAAAATAGAATTGGCTTCTTTAGGATTAAAGCAACAATTATCTCCAAAAGTTTTGAGATTCTATTTAAATTTGCAGAAAGAATATCCTGTTCGTGATAGAATGTGGAGACCTAACGGATTGTTTTTTTAGTAAGTGGGTTAATGAAATAAAAGTAGAAGAATAAAAAGCTGATCTTTTGGGGCAATGTCATTAAGTTAAGGCCTAGAATTTAAAATATACTCTTTTAGATTATAAACTGTATATGATATACTGTTTTTATGGCATACGGAATTGATTTTAGAAAGCGGGTCCTTGAATATGTTAAAGAGGGACATACACGTAAAGAAACAGCAGCTTTAT
>NZ_JBTGGE020000048.1:0-13990 GCF_054331515.2 Streptococcus sp. 10F2
TCTAACCTGAACAATTAGATTATATCAGGAAAAAGAAATGGAAGCTCAAAGCCTTGTCAGCCACCAGCATAGCTGGTGGTTTTTCTGTTTTTCTCTTCGAGAAAAACTGGCTTGAAGCCATAACAGAAAAAACGAGCAATTCCAAACTGGAATAGCTCGTTTTTTGTGCGATGTGTTCTCATAACTAGTTGTCGTCTAGTTTCTTTTGAAGGTTTTTTATTTTTCTATTATCCCAATAGGAAAGGGCGAGTTCCAGTCCTTGTGCTGCATAGGGGGTCAAGAGTAGGATATACATGTAGACATACTGACTCTTAGTCTCCCAGATAAGGTGGAATAGAAAGCCACCGAGCAGGAAGATTGCACCTGCTAGCTGAGTGGAAGGAAAGTCAGGCTGGATTTTCCGAAATAGGTAAAAAAGGTAGAGACCGGAGAAACTGTAGATTGTCCATAAAAGTAAACTCATGGAAAAATGAAAGAGACGGTAGGCGGTACGCCCTTCATAAAGAGATTGAAGGAGTGAGGTGAAGGTTTCTTGATTCCGCTCCCAACGATTAGGCCCTGTCCAAATAGATTGAAAGGTTGGCTCCGTCCAAGTTGAATAACCTTTTTGAAAGAAAAAACGAAAGGCATAGAGTGGATTTTTAATAAAGGTCACGATCCGTTTTCGTAGATCACGTTTGGCCATTTCGGTGGCTTGTTCTTCATTAAAATTATTCCGCTGGAGGATTTTGGTATTGTAACCATCGTACCAGCCTCCTAGAGTTTTACGATCAGGATCATCCCTGAGCCCCATGGTCACATAGGCGATTTTAGGAGTTCCTGGTCCAATCTCCTGTCCTATAACTCCCTCATAATAAGAAAGAACAGCCTTGTTCATACCGACCATGCAAATGACACAAGAAATTCCAACCAGTAGCTTTTTCCAGGTGAATTTTTTGAGAATGGAGAGAAACAGAATCCCCAAGATTGTCAATCCGAAAATAATATAGTTGTTGCGAATAACACAGGCGATGCCAAGGAATAGAGCTGTTAGCAAACCATATCTTAGTTGTTGTTTGCGGGCAAATATTTGATAAAAAGTCAGAGCAAGAAGACAGGCTGTCAGTCCGACGGTACTTCCATACACAAAAAGGATAAAGAAGAAATGTGGAAGAAAGGCAAAGCTGAAAAATAGGAGATAATTCCTTGTCAACTGACTGAGCCCCCAGGTTCGTCCCAATCTCCAGATTAAATAGTTATTGGTTAGAGTCCATATAAGGTTCATACCAAAGGCAAGATAGGTTGTTGGAATGATTGCAGCGTAAATCCGCTCCAAACTTAGAAGCCCCAGTTGATGGGGGTTACGATACATATAGGCCCCGATTGTTGTCAGAGAATCAAAATTCCCCTGATTAAAAGCTAGTGCTGCTTTGTAGACATGTTTAGCATCAGCCCGTATCTGTCCTTCAACATTAAAAAGTAGATAAGCTCCCATGAGAAGGTAGCAGATGGTCATGACTTTGAAAAACTGTCTATCGGAAATTTTTTCAAAAGTAGGTCGAATTCGAACCAAGCCCCATAGAAATAGGATTAAACAGGGTAAAAAATACCAGGGATTGACTTGAAAAACAACTCCCTCGGAAATTTTTATGGGGATAAATGTTGTTACAAAAAGAGTTGAAAAAGCAAAAAAGCTACAAATGATTCCTGCTAGTAAGAGGACTAGATAAGTTCCAAACTGACTCAGGTAGTTAAAAAAACGGCGCACGAAGGGACACCTCTTTCTTGGATTGAAATATTCTTCTAAAATCATACCACAATTATGCTAGAATAAGGAGAGGAGGACGCTATGTTTCAAAAGAGTAAATTATTTTTCTGGACTGTCGAAATTCTTCTATGTAGTCTGGTTCTCTTTTTGTGGAGGGAGATGGGAGAGATTGTTACTCCAGCCGTTCGGGTCTTGAATACAATCCTTATTCCTTTCCTTCTGGCCGCTTTTTTTTATTACATCACCAATCCCTTGGTCGAGTTTTTAGAAAAAGTCTTTAAAATCAAACGTGGTTTGGGAAGTTTGATGGCTGTTGCCGGTGTGATTGGCCTTATCGTTTGGGCAGTAATCTACCTACTTCCAATTTTAATCAATCAGTTGACCAGTTTGATTTATGCTAGCCAGGGAATCTACCATGAGGCTCAGTCCCTTGTGAATCATTTGGCGAAAGAGCCGATTTTACGGAATGTTGATATTCAAAAAACTGTAGCCGATTTGAATCTGTCTTATGTAGATATTTTGCAAAATATTTTGAATAATGTTTCGACCAGTATTGGGAGCCTATTTTCAGCGGTTATTAATACAGCTTTCATTTTAATTATGACACCTATTTTTCTGGTCTATTTCTTATTGGATGGAAAAAAACTTCTTCCTATGTTGCAGCGAACAGTTTTAAAACGTGATTCTTTGGATATTGCTTCCTTGTTGACGACATTGAATAAAACAATCGCTCGTTATATTAGCGGAATCTCTATTGATGCCCTGATTATTTTTGCCCTTACCTTGACAGGTTATTCGATTATTGGCATTCGTTACGCCTTAGTCTTTGCGATATTCCAGGGAATGTGTAATCTCATTCCATATGTGGGACCTACTATTGGGATGATTCCCATGCTGATAACTTATACTTTTTTGGATCCACAAAAAATGTTTATCGCCCTGATCTATATGCTAATCCTTCAACAGGTGGATGGAAACATTCTCTATCCTCGGATTGTAGGTGGGGTTATGAAAGTGCACCCGATTACCATTATGATCTTGCTATTGTTATCTAGTAATATCTATGGGATTGTAGGCATGATTGTGGCTATACCTTTATATTCGATTTTAAAAGAAATTGTGAAGTTTGCCTGGGAGCTCTATGAACATCACAAGGAAAATCAAATGCGCAAGCAGTTGGATACAGATCTATAAGGGAAGGTCAGCTAGAGTGGCTTTGTTGAACAAGAGTTATATCTAATCCTTGTGTTAAATTGTCAATAAAAACGGTCTGGAAGAGGCCGTTTTTGCTTACATTGATTGGGATTCTTAACGAGGTCAGTCGTTTTTGAAACGTGAGTTCAGTGTTTTAGAAAATCAGAGTATAAAATGGAAATTCCAGTTTTCGAAGTTTATTTCTGGAGTTTCCTTTGAACAGTTAGATTAGTATGTTACTGGTTACTATTTTCCACTTGGTTTGGAATTGGAGCTGAAGGAACTCTGTTTTTAGAGGAGATTTGAACTTGTTTTTAGGTTATAGGAAGTCAGATGGTATAATAGGACTATGGCAAATAAAAAGAAAACAACAGGAACAAAGACAAGGAGACCTAGTAAGGCTGAGCAGGTTAGACAGGCAGCTATTCGGCGGATGTTTATTTCCCTGGGACTGGCTGTTCTGATTATTGTAGCCCTTCTTCAAGTGGGAGCTTTCGGTCTTACCCTTTATAATTTAGTGCGTTGGGGTGTGGGGAGTCTAGCCCCTGCCCTTTTACTGATGATATTTATATATCTCTTCACATTTAAATGGTTAAGGGATCGTCCAGGATTTTGGCCAGGTGTGACCGCAGTTCTAGCGGGGCTGTTAGTGATTTGGCAAGCTTATTTTGTGGGTGGACTGCCGCAAGAAGTGGATGTTCTCAGCGGTCATCTCAGTATTTTGACGAGTGAGTTGCTGGGCTTACAGGTAACTCAATTTGTAGGTGGGGGGCTTTTGGGGCTATTACTCTACATTCCCATCGCATTTTTATTTTCCAATATAGGGTCCTATTTTATCGGCATTCTCCTACTAGCTCTAGGTAGTTTGTTAGTGAGTCAACTCTCCGTCTATGATGTGGGAGATTGGCTCTTGAATACCTATCATCAATTAACTGAAGCAGGTGAAAGTCTTTATTTGCGGGAGCGTCAGCGACGGCTTGAAGCAAAAATAAAAAAAGAGGAAGAACAGCAAGACTTAGCTAGGACTTATGAAAAAGAGCAAATCCCTGAAGCCCCCTTACCAGCAGTAGACTTAGAGACGGGTGAAATTCTAGATGGATCAACGATGTTAGAGGAAACACCGATTTTCTTGGAAGAAGTGGAGACAGCAGAGGAAGAAGAAGTTGAAGGCACTTTTCAAGAATTTTCTCAAACGAGTCCACTGGGTCCCTATGTACTTCCTAGTATCCAGCTTTTTCCAAAGGAAAAAAGTAAGAGCCAGTCTCGTGAACAACAACAGGTGCGGGAAAATGTTCGAATTCTAGAATCTACCTTTGCTTCTTTCTCGATTGATGCTAAGGTGGAGAGAGCAGAGATTGGTCCCTCGGTGACTAAATATGAGATTAAACCGGCTGTTGGAGTTCGGGTTAACCGTATTTCGAACTTGGCTGATGATTTAGCCCTGGCTTTGGCAGCTAAGGATGTTCGAATTGAAGCACCGATTCCAGGGAAATCTTTAGTAGGGATTGAGGTCCCTAATAGCGAGGTTGCTACAGTAGGTTTCCGCGAATTGTGGGAGCAGGCTCAGTTAGATCCAGGGAAACTGTTGGAGTTACCGCTTGGAAAGGCTGTAAATGGACAGGTTCGCACATTTGATTTGGCTAAAATGCCTCATTTGTTAGTAGCTGGATCAACCGGTTCGGGAAAATCAGTAGCGGTGAATGGGATTATCGCCAGCATTTTGATGAAAGCTCGCCCTGATCAAGTGAAATTCTTGATGATCGATCCGAAAATGGTTGAGTTATCTGTCTATAATGATATTCCTCACTTGTTAATTCCGGTTGTGACTAATCCTCGTAAGGCCAGTCGTGCTTTGCAAAAAGTAGTGGACGAGATGGAAGAACGCTACCAGCGTTTCTCCAAGGTTGGAGCAAGGAATATTCAAGGTTATAATGAACGGGTGGCAGCTCACAATGCGGAATCTGATGTCAAAGAGGTTCCTCTCCCCTTGATTGTTGTTATTGTTGATGAGTTAGCAGACTTGATGATGGTGGCAAGTAAGGAAGTCGAAGATGCCATTATTCGTTTGGGTCAAAAGGCGCGTGCTGCTGGTATTCATATGATTCTTGCAACCCAAAGACCCAGTGTAGATGTTATTAGTGGTCTGATCAAAGCGAATGTTCCAAGTCGCGTGGCTTTTGCTGTGTCTAGTGGTACAGATAGTCGCACCATTTTAGATGAAAATGGAGCAGAAAAATTATTGGGACGAGGAGATATGCTTTTCAAGCCAATTGATGAGAACCATCCTATACGATTACAGGGATCCTTTATTTCAGATCAAGCGGTTGAAACCTTGGTTAATTTTATCAAGGATCAAGCTGAGGTCGATTATGATGAGACCTTTGATCCAGGAGATATCAATGAGGCGGAAGACTTTGGAAGCAGCGGATCCAGTCAAGGAGATCCGCTCTTCGCCCAAGCTAGATCCCTGGTTGTCGAGACGCAAAAAGCCTCAGCTTCTATGATTCAAAGACGTTTATCTGTTGGATTTAACCGAGCAACACGATTGATGGAAGAGTTGGAACAAGCAGGTGTTATTGGGCCAGCAGAGGGAACCAAGCCCCGTAAGGTTCTCGTGACTCAGATAGAGGAGGAATAAGATGGAATTTACTGGAGTAGATCATATTGCCATTATTGGCCAAGATGCCGAGTTAATGTTGGAATTTTATGTTGAACATTTGGGGTTTGTGATTCAAGCAGATCACATTCGACCTGAAAAAGAAGACAGACTGATCTTAGTTGAAAAGAATGGCTTGGTTTTGGAACTATTTGTTAAACCTAAAGCTCCTAAAAGACCAGCTCTTCCGAATCCGGAACACACAGGCTTACGCCATTTAGCACTTAAGGTTGATGATGTCGAAGCTACCTTAGCCTATTTTGACCAAGTGGGGATTCCCCACCAAGGACTTCGTTATGATGATTTTAATCATAAGAAAATGGCTTTTTTCTTTGACCCAGATGGTCTCCCTCTAGAATTACATGAATAAAGCAAAATAGTTCAGCGAAGCTGAACTATTTTGCTTGGAAAAAGAGAGAAATAATCATGGCTAAGTACATAAATACCATTAGTAAAAAAGAGAGGCGCCAATAATATTTAAAGAATTTAGAATAATAGAAGGTCCGGTAGCGGATGACAAAAAAGCAGATAAGGATTAAGCCAAGTCCTCCCATAGCTACTCCTAATTCTGGTAATAGACTATGATAGAAGGCTTGAGCGGATATCCAGTAGAAGGCATAGGCAAAGAGGGGAACCATCACATCCATGGCCCGTATCCCTAATTTGTGTAAGGGGAGTAGACGGGTTAGGAAAAGACTCATAACAGGGATTCCCACTAGAAGGGCTAGGGCAAGTATTTGTAAAAAAAGCATAGGTCTACTCCTCTGACGTTTTCCTCCATTTTAACACGGAAAGTCTTTTTAGGGCAAAAAAATAAAAAGAAAAGAAGTTTTCTCTTGCATTTTTTATAAAAAGCTGTATACTAGAAAAGTATGCTAATTGCATACTTGTGGGAGGTAAAAAACTAGTCTTACCGCCAAAACCACAAAGGAGGATTTAAAAAATGGCTAAAAAAGTCGAAAATATTGTTAAATTGCAAATCCCTGCCGGTAAAGCGACTCCAGCTCCACCAGTTGGTCCAGCGCTTGGTCAAGCAGGTATCAACATCATGGGATTCACAAAAGAGTTTAACGCTCGTACAGCTGATCAAGCTGGTATGATCATCCCAGTTGTGATTTCTGTTTATGAAGATAAATCATTTACATTCGTAACAAAAACACCTCCAGCTGCTGTTCTTCTTAAGAAAGCTGCAGGAGTTGAAAAAGGTTCTGGTACTCCAAACACTGCAAAAGTAGCAACTGTTACACGTGCACAAGTACAAGAAATCGCTGAAACTAAAATGCCAGATTTGAACGCAGCGTCTGTTGAAGCAGCAATGCGTATGATTGAAGGTACTGCTCGTTCTATGGGATTCACTGTTGTTGACTAAGGAGTAGTCATACAGAACTAACGTATTTTATTTAGTTTGTTGTATGATTCCCGCACAGTTGGTTTAATTATTTTCAGAACTGAAAAGTGAATGAAACTAGCAATTAACCACTGCGCCTATCTTCTCAAATTCAGGAATATATTTGAGAGATAGAATTCAATAATATAGAAGTGAACCCAAAACCCGCAAGACTTCATCATTTCGATGAGTGACGTGGGAGATGAAAATCGATTGAACCACTTACAAGGAGAAAGATAAAATGGCTAAAAAAAGTAAAAACCTTCGTGCTGCCCTTGAAAAAATTGACAGCACAAAAGCATACAGCGTAGAAGAAGCTGTAGCACTTGCAAAAGAAACAAACTTTGCAAAATTTGATGCAACTGTTGAGGTTGCTTACAACTTGAACATTGATGTTAAAAAAGCTGACCAACAAATCCGTGGAGCAATGGTCTTGCCAAACGGAACTGGTAAAACACAACGCGTTCTTGTATTTGCGCGTGGTGCGAAAGCTGAAGAAGCAAAAGCTGCAGGTGCAGACTTTGTTGGTGAAGAAGACCTTGTTGAAAAAATCAACGGTGGTTGGTTAGACTTCGACGTTGTCGTTGCAACACCTGATATGATGGCACTTGTTGGACGTCTTGGACGTGTGCTTGGACCACGTAACTTGATGCCTAACCCTAAAACTGGTACAGTTACAATGGACGTAGCGAAAGCAGTTGAAGAATCTAAAGGTGGTAAAATCACTTACCGTGCAGACCGTGCAGGTAACGTACAAGCAATCATCGGTAAAGTTTCCTTTGATGCTGATAAATTGGTTGAAAACTTTAAAGCTTTCCATGATGTAATGGTTAAAGCAAAACCAGCTACAGCTAAAGGTACTTACATGACAAACGTAACCATCACTACTACACAAGGTGTTGGTATCAAAGTAGACCCATCTTCTTTCTAAGAAGGAAGGATGAAAAGAGGCTAGAACTAGGGTTCTAGTCTCTTTTTTGGTATAATGAAGAGAATACCGAGAAAGGTGATCTTATATGAAGAAAATCTTAGTAGTAGATGATGAAAAACCCATCTCTGATATTATAAAATTTAACATGACCAAAGAAGGTTATGAGGTCGTAACGGCCTTTGATGGTCAAGAAGCCTTGGAAGTGTTTGAAGCAGAGCAACCAGATATCGTGATTTTGGATTTAATGTTGCCAGAAATTGATGGTCTTGAAGTGGCTAAGACGATTCGTCGAACAAGTCATGTTCCGATTATTATGCTCTCTGCCAAGGATTCTGAATTTGATAAGGTAATTGGTTTGGAAATTGGAGCAGATGATTATGTAACCAAACCGTTTTCTAATCGGGAGTTGCAGGCTCGTGTGAAAGCTGTGTTGCGGCGTACCGAATTGATTGTGGATGCTCAAGAAGAAGAGAGCAAACCGAGTGAATTGATGATTCGTGATTTGCGGATTTTTCCAGAAGCTTTTGTCGCCCATAAGCGTGACCAAGAGTTGGAATTAACGCACCGTGAATTTGAATTGTTGTTGCATTTAGCCTCTCATGTTGGTCAAGTGATGACACGGGAACATCTGCTCGAGACAGTTTGGGGGTATGACTATTTTGGTGATGTTCGTACTGTAGATGTAACCATTCGCCGTTTGCGGGAAAAAATCGAAGATACTCCTAGCAGACCAGAATACATCCTCACCCGCCGTGGTGTAGGTTATTATATTCGCCATGATCATTAAGATTCGTGATTTCCTATTTACTAGTGATATTATTTTTGGACTGATTGTCATTGCTTTTATCATTGTTGTCGCTTTATTAGCATATGAAAATCGAAAAGACAATCAACGGATTCGTAAATTAAATGAGAAGGTTGAGGAGCTAATTGCGGGTCACCATACCAGATTGGAAATAGACTCACAAAATCCGGACATACAAGAACTCATCACATCCGTCAATGATTTGTCGGATGTGATTCGGGTTACGCAAGAAAATCTAGAGCAGGAGACAACCCGATTGTCGAGTGTTCTTTCTTACATGACCGATGGCGTTTTAGCGACGAATCGTAAAGGTGAAATTACACTGATTAACGATATGGCTTGTCACATGTTAGGAGTTTCTGAAGAGGCAGCTTTGGGCCAATCTATCTTGAATCTGTTGGGAATTGAAGAACGGTATGATCTTCGCCAGTTGATTATTGATACCCCAGTGGATACCATTGATAGTCAGGATGCCAATGGGGAGTACCTGACTCTACGCGTGCGGTTTGCTTTGGTTAGACGTGAGAGTGGTTTTGTATCTGGGCTCGTAGCGGTGTTGCATGATACAACGGAGCAGGAAAAAGAGGAGCGGGAACGCCGCCTCTTTGTTTCCAATGTAAGCCATGAGTTGCGGACTCCCTTGACCAGTGTTAAATCGTATTTGGAAGCTCTTGAAGACGGTGCATTGACAGAGCCTGTTGCTCCTGATTTTATTCATGTTTCTTTGACAGAGACCAATCGAATGATGCGGATGATTACAGATCTTTTGAGTTTATCTCGAATTGATAATGAAGCAAGTGATTTGGAAGTTGAGTTGATTAATTTCACTGCTTTCATGACCCATATTTTAAATCGTTTTGACAAAATTAGGAGTCAAGAAGAGAGCAAGCATTATGAAATCGTACGTCAATACCCAATTTCTCCTATTTGGATTGAGATTGATACAGATAAGATGAATCAAGTGCTTGATAATATTCTGAATAACGCCATCAAATATTCACCAGATGGGGGTAAGATTACGGTATCGATGCAAACTACAGATACCCAATTGATCATTGTTATCTCTGATCAAGGACTTGGAATTCCTCAAAAAGATTTACCACGAATTTTTGACCGATTTTACCGAGTGGATAAGGCACGTAGTCGTGCTCAAGGGGGGACAGGTTTGGGTCTAGCTATTGCTAAAGAAATCGTTAAGCAGCACCATGGCTTTATTTGGGCCAAGAGTGAGTACGGTAAAGGTTCTAGCTTTACGATTGTGTTACCATACGAAAAAGCCCTCTCTGAGGATGGAGATTGGGACGACCAAACAGGAGTTGATACAGAAAGTGACGGATAAGGGATTTAAATACAGTATTTTAGCCTCAGGCTCTAGTGGCAATTCTTTTTATGTAGAGAGTCAGAAAAAGCGAATACTAGTAGATGCGGGCTTATCAGGTAAAAAAATTGAAAGTCTTCTGGCTGAGATTGATCGTAAGGCGAGTGATTTGGATGCTATTTTTGTAACCCATGAACATAAAGATCATATTCATGGAGTGGGTGTCTTGGCTCGGAAATACAATTTGGATATCTATGCTAATCAGGAGACTTGGCAAGCTATGGAAGGTCATTTGGGTAATATTTCAAATGATCAAAAACATATCTTTGAGATGGGAAAAACCTTGACCTTTGGTGATCTGGATATTGAAAGTTACGGTGTTAGTCATGACGCTGTTGCTCCACAATTTTACCGTTTTATGAAAGATCAAAAGAGTTTTGTGATGTTGACGGACACAGGCTATGTTAGTGATCGTTTAGCGAGTCTCATTGAAAATGCAGATGCTTATCTTATTGAAAGCAATCACGATATTGAAATTCTTCGCAGTGGCCGTTACCCTTGGTCTCTCAAACAACGGATTCTTTCAGACAAAGGACATTTATCCAATGAAGATGGTGCCGAGACGATGATTCGAAGTTTGGGGAATCAGACTAAGAAGATTTATTTGGGCCACCTCAGTAAGGAAAATAATATTAAGGAATTAGCCCACATGACTATGGTTAACCAACTCGCCCAAGCGGATTTAGCAGTTGGGCATGATTTCCAAGTTCTGGATACATCCCCAGATCATGCAAGTCCTCTTACGAGGATTTGATCGTGATTGCGTTCTTCAAAATTGGATGAGTGATGTCAAACTAAAAAGACCCAGTCGGGTCTTTTTAGTTTGATTGAAAACAACTTGCTGTGCTCAATTGTGATGTTATTCCAATACTGAAATGGAGCCGTTATCTGTCGCAACCAGTATTTCAACTGAAGGATTAGAGGTGTTTCTAAACTTAGCTGGCAGGTCTATTTCATCACTGAAAGCAGATTGGCTAGTGAATAGGGTTGAAGGTGCTTGATTTTTTGATAGAAGAATTTCAATATCTCCATCTTCAGAAATGAGTCTATTTTTCCCTTCAAATAGACTGTGATCAACCAAAATAGAGTCACTAATTGTCTGTATTTGAACCGATTGATAACTTCCTTGGAGAAGTTGGATTGCCGCACTATCAGAAATGATGGTACTATTTGAAAGTCTACTATTGATTGATGTAATCTCGCCAGAGGTTGTCTGTATACTTGCTTTGCTAGCCTGTACTTGTGTGAGAGTAATGTCTCCATTGTCTGCTAGTACTTGTAAATCTGGAATTTGGAGATTTTTAATATTGATATTGCCATTTTGCAGGTGGGTAGAGATTGTTTGGAGGTTTGAATTAGCTGGGATAGCAATGTAAATACTTCCAGGTTGTCTTTGATCGGGATACCGTAACCATTGATATAATACACCGATTCCCCGATATTCTATAAAGGAATCCTTGTTTTTTTCATGTCCTTTTAGAATTAATGTCTCATTTTCTTCTTTTATTGAAATAGTATCAGATGAGGATTCAGATAATGGATAGTATTCTATGTGGATACGATTATCTGTAGAAGGGAGAAGATGGAGTTCATATTCAGAAAGATCGATGCGAATATGTTTTTTTGCTTGAAATTGTTGTTCTTTTTTGACAGTGGAAACATAGATTTGGCCAAGTTCCTGAAAGGCTCCCATTGAAATGGCAATTCCAGTAAGAGCAGTTCCAAAAAGAATCAGTAGTAGTGCAGTTATCCATAATTTTTTTAATGTCATCGTCTGTCTCCTTTCAAACTAGTCCGGTAGATCCAACCCAATAGTTTTACACTTGAAGTTCCAATGGAGTAGGTTAGTAAGCATAGAAGGCTGCCCAGTCCAAGAAGGAAAGTCCCGACTCCAATTCCAAAAGCAAAACTTGCAGGACTGCTTACAAGATTTACAAAAGATTCGTAAAAAGCCACAATGCTAATCAGGATACCTGTTATTCCAAAGGTTAGTGATATAAATAGGAAGGCTCCAAATAAGGCTAAGATAGTGAAGAGCAGGGCAATGACGAAAAGAGCTATAGGAAAGGTCAGTGGGGAAGCCAAAATTACAAGAGCCATCAACGTTGAGACTTTCCAAAAGTTTCTTTTTGTTGACTGACTAGCTGAAAGTTCTTTGTCTAATAGATTTTGAATCAGATCATAAGCGGCTTCTTTGGGACTTCCCAATTCCTCCATTAAGGCTGCTTCGTTCTCAGGGCCAGCTTCTTCGAAATATTCTTGAAAATATTCGATTGCTTCTTGATAATCCTCTGTAGGTAATTTCCGTAAATAATGGTCTAACTGTGAAAGATATTCATCTTTTTTCATTTTTTAAACTCCCTTCTAAAATCTTTGAAATGGTTTCAGTGTATTCTAACCATTCCTTTTTCAAAAAATGCAATTGTTCCCTACCAGAATCGGTTAAGGAGTAGTATTTGCGTTTTCGTCCTTGGTGCTCTTCGGAATAGGTTCGCAGAAATCCATTTTTTTCAAGTTTTTTTAAAATAGGATAGAGCGTAGATTCCTTGATGTTTGCAAGGAGCTTGATGGTCTGACTAATTTCATAACCATAGGAATCCTGCTGGTCAACGATAGCCAAAATGAGAAACTCCGTTAATGGAGATGGAACTGGGAAATACATGTCATCACCCCTTTATATATAAAATTTCTATATATAAATTTTATACTCATTGAAGAGAATAGTCAAGTGATATATATAAATTTTATATATATTTTTTATCTCTCTTTTCTCTGACTGCCTTATTTGATATAATCAAAGAAAAAAAGGAAATAATAGATGCGTTTTGAAGAAATTTTACCTGGGTTAAGGGCTAAGAAGAAATATGTACGTCAGGGTTGGGGAGGTGCCGAGAATTTCGTGCAACTCTTTGACCATTTGGAAGTGGAAGGACAAATACTTGAGGTAACACCTTATTTCTTGATTCATGTTTCTGGAGAAGGAGAAGGTTACTCCATGTGGAGTCCGACGCCTTGCGATGTTTTGGCAGAGGACTGGATAGAAGTTCATGACTAGAAAAATACTCATTACAGGCGTTTCTTCTGGGATTGGTCTTGCGCAAGCTCAGGCTTTTTTGAAACTAGGAGAGCAGGTCTATGGAGTTGATAGAAATCTAGCACCTCCATTAGCAGGGGATTTTCATTTTCTACAGGTAGATCTAACAAAGGATTTGGATTTGGTTTTTGACTGGGTCGATCAAGTAGATATTTTGTTACTGACAGCTGGTATCCTCGATGCCTATACTCCGCTTCTAGATATGTCTAAGGAGCTTTGGGAACAGGTTTATGATACCAATGTGCGGGTACCGATGGAGTTGAGTCGTCACTATCTGTCTAAGATGGTAGAGCAAGGGGAGGGAGTGATTATCTCCATGTGTTCTATTGCGAGTCATATTGCTGGTGGAGGAGGAGCTGCTTATACCAGTTCCAAACATGCTCTTATGGGTCTGACCAAACAAATGGCACTAGACTACGCTGATTCAGGTGTCCAGATTTTCGGAATTGCTCCCGGTGCTGTGCAGACAGGGATGACGCAGTCAGATTTTGAGCCAGGAGGTATGGCTGATCAGGTAGCGGAGGAAACACCAATCAAACGTTGGACACAGCCGGAAGAGGTGGCAGAGTTAACCGTCTTTTTATCCAATGGAAAGATGAGTTCGATGCAAGGAGCGATTGTAACGATTGATGGTGGTTGGACTCTGAAATAGGAAGCTTGAGTTTTACTCGAGCTTTTTTCTAGTACGACGGGCATGTCGTACATCTGAGGTGTAAGTCCTCTGTGGGCACCTGCTACCGGTGAACCCAATAGCGACTCCCAAGCCTGACTATCGTGAGGTAGCGGGGAGAGGAAGGG
>NZ_JBTGGE020000049.1:0-13820 GCF_054331515.2 Streptococcus sp. 10F2
CTCCAGAATTAAATCCTATTGAAAAAAGCTGGGCTATTTTAAAAAAATCAGTTACAGAATTACTTCGTAAAATGGACTCTATAACTGATGCAATAACATACTATTTAAAAACTAAATGACTATAACGCTGACTGATTTCAATTTTGCTGTTCATATTTTTGCAAAGGATTTTTTGAAAGTTTTACTACTTTAGATTATAATAATCGTAAGTAGTAAAATTGTTTGGAGGTGTAGGGATGTTTTTAGGTAGAAATCAAGAATTGAACTATCTGGAAAAAATGTATAGTCGAAACAGCTTTCAGATGGCGGTTGTTTACGGTAGGAGACGTATTGGTAAGACGTCCTTATTGAACGAGTTTATTAAAAATAAAAATGCTTTGTATTTGCCTGCTGAAGAGGTAAATGATTCATTGAATTTACAGAAGTTTTCGAGAATACTTGGTGAGAAAATGGGAATCCCAAATTTTCCAACGGTTGATGATTGGAATCATTTTTTTAATCTCATAAAAACTCAATTTGGAAATCAACATCTAGTGCTCGTTATCGACGAATACCCCTATGCAGCATCTGCAAATAAATCTTTGAATTCCATTCTGCAACACATTATTGATTATGAGTTGAAGGATACAAATATTTTTTTAATCCTTTGTGGTTCTTCCATGAGTTTTATGGAAAATCAGGTTTTGGGTGAGAAGAGTCCATTATTTGGTCGACGGACTGGTCAATTAAAAATTAATCCACTAGATTATTATGACTCGTCCCTATTTTATCCAGATGTAAGTTCGGAAGATAAGATACGCTATTATGCTTGTGTAGGTGGGACCCCCTATTATTTGTCATTGATTGATCCAGAATTAAGTTTTGAGGAGAATATTAGGGACTTGTATTTTGAAATCAGTGGATATTTGAACAATGAAGGGATCTTGTTGATGAAGCAGGAGTTCCGAGAGCCAGCTAACTACAACGCAGTATTACAGGCTATTGCTAGTGGATCAAATACACTTAGTGAAATTTCCGGATTTACAAAGTTAGATTCTAATCTTATTTCAAAATACTTAATTACGTTACAAGAGTTGAATTATATTGAACGCATTGTGCCTTTTGGTTCAAATCCTTTAAAAGGTAAGACGAGTCAATACCACATTACGGAGAATTTCATTGCTTTTTGGTATCGTTACATTTTTTCCACAAGAACTGAAATCGAACGTGGAAATGGAGATATTTATTTCCGTTTGGCGATGGATGATTTATCTAACTTTATTGGTCCCATTTTTGAAGAAGTGACTCGCCAGTTTCTTCGACGACTGAATTCACAAGGGAAACTACCTTTTGTTGCTAAATCATTTGGAAGATGGTGGGGAAAAGATAGAGCAGGAAAAGTCCAAGAAGTTGATGTTATTCTAGAATCTGTAGATGGAAGAGAACTACTGATTGGAGAATGCAAGTGGAGAAGCAGCTTGAAAATCGGTAAAACGATTGGTCAGTTACAGGAGAGGTCAGAGTATTTTAATCACTATGTGACCTATAAGTATCTGTTTACGAAGAGTCCTGTAGAACTGAGAAATGTGGATGTTTTGTCAAAATCACTGGATGATTATTTTAAATAAGGAACTTACAAAGGTGGTAGGAGGATTATGAAAAAAACTCGTTTGTTTACAATCCCGCAGGATTTTCCGCAGGAATTTCGGGAGTTTGTGGGGCAGTCAGATCTTTATGATAGTTCCAGTTCTCCAGAAGCTAGAGTTTATTTTATTGACCGCGGAGATGGTTTTTATCTGAAGCAAAGTTCAAAGGGAAGTTTGAAGCTAGAAGCAGAGATGACTGGCTATTTTCATTCTAAGGGGCTGGGAGCAGAGGTTGTGAGCTATGTGTCAGACGTTTATGACTGGCTCTTAACAGCTGCAGTGTCTGGCGAGGATGCGGTGCATCCTCGCTATTTAGAAAAACCTGAGCGGTTGAGTGAGGTGCTGGGACAGGAATTACGGCGTTTACATGAGCTAGGTGTTGACGGTTGTCCTGTCATACATCGGACGGATGATTTTCTGGACCTAGCTGAAAGAAACTATCGTTTAGGTCACTTTAACCCGACTTTATTTGAGTCTTTCTTTTCTTTTTCTTCCGCAGAGGAAGCATATAAAGTACTGCAAGAGGGGAAGGATATGTTTCAAAGTCGTGTACTCTTGCATGGGGATTATTGTCTTCCCAATGTAATGTTGGAGAATTGGCGGCTGACGGGTTTCATCGATGTGGGAACTGGAGGTATTGGTGACCGGCATATCGATCTCTTTTGGGGTATTTGGACTCTCAACTTTAATCTTCAGACCAATGAGTATGCGGATAGATTCTTGGATGCTTATGGTCGTGATGTCCTTAATCCAGAGCTCTTTCCTGTGGTTGCGGCGGCTGAGGTTTTTGGGTGAAGGAGAGTAGATGTTACAGTTCCTTTGGCTTGAGTGGATGAAAAGAATCGTAATGATGGGTCGCGAATCAGGAAGAGCCTCGTAGGTAATTGGGAAGAACTTAAGCGAAACATTGTTGTAAGCCTTTTCAAAATCAACTATTTTTGGTATAGTATATTGTGAAAAAACATTCAAGATAAAAGCGAGGGCTCTTTATGGCAATGGAAAGCAGTTTAATGTCCAAGTTAGAAAAAAGTATTTTGAAAAAGGCAGATTTGTATGATCGCAATTATTGGGCTTATGCCCTACGATCGATGTTTGCCAGTTTCTATTTAGCTTTGGGGACGACACTCTCAATGTATTCTGCGGATAAGCTGAATCATGTTGCTGAGGGGCTGGGAAAATTCAGTTATGGTTTTCTTTTTGGCTGGGGATTGTTGATGATTTTGTATATGAATGCGGAATTGGGGACTTCCAATATGATGTACATGACAGTCGCTATGTATCGGAAAATTCTTCCGAGTAAGAAGGCGATGAAGATGTTAGCAACCTGTGTTCTTTTTAATTTTGTGGGAGCAGTTTTGATAGCTTTTCTTTTGAGTCAGACAGTTCCATATTCGTTCGGGCATATTGATGAAACGAGTTATCTGGTGGAGAGTACGGTGGCTAAATTGGCTAAGTCACCTTGGATTCAGTTTGTTGAGGGAATTTTTGCGAATGTGGTAGTCAATATTGCGGTCTTTGCTTTTTTGAAACTAAAAGATGATGCCGGGAAGATTCTGGCGGCTATTTTCATTATCTTTATTTTTGCGTTCTTTGGTTTTGAACACGTAATTGCTAATTTTTCTACCTTCTCGCTCTCTATTTTCGCGACAGGAGGTCCAGTTGAAGGAATGACTCTGTTCAGTATTTTGAGTAATTTCCTTTTTGCAGGTTTAGGAAATTTTGTTGGTGGGGGGCTCGTTATGGGCTTGCTGTATAGTTGGCTGAACGAGCAGTCAGAACTGTATGTCGATTAAGGATGATTGTAGAAGTTGCGGAATGGTGGGAGATGGGCAGGTATTTATGCTGGCCAAACGTTAATAAATGAATATTAGTAGAAAACCCTTACTAGTGTCTTAATCCTAGTAAGGGTTTTCTACTTAGTGATGATAGGGATGTGATTGAGGAGGTTGGGTTTAAATCCCAGCCTCCTCTTTTGGAATAGTGAAATAATTTTAGTGGCTGTTCAAGTGTTTAGCCTAAAGTTTGCGAAGCAAATTACAATGATTTGTATTTTACACTCTATAGACTTGTAATGACCAAGATTTGGTACAAGTGTTCGTTCCCATCCCTGTCTAATAATATAGTCTAGATGACACCTTGCACAATCATGGCGTTGGCGATTTGTTCGAAGGCTGCGATGTTGGCTCCTGCGAGGTAGTCATTGCCAAGGTTGTAGGTTTCGGCTGTTGTTTTGGCGGTGTGGAAGATGTTTTCCATGATGTCTTGGAGGCGTTGGTCGACTTCGTCTCGTGTCCAAGAGAGGCGGAGGCTGTTCTGGCTCATTTCAAGGGCAGAGACGGCTACGCCACCAGCGTTGGCAGCTTTGGCTGGACCGTAGAGAACACCGTTTTCTTTGTAGACCTTGATAGCATCGAGGTCTGATGGCATATTAGCTCCTTCGGCGACGCAGTAGACACCGTTTTGGAGGAGAGCTGCTGCTTGTGCCCCATTAATTTCGTTTTGAGTGGCACATGGCAAGGCAATGTCTGCTTGACCTTGGTAGTCCCAGACGCTGCCTTCATAGTAGCGGGCGCTCGTTTTTTCGGCTGCGTATTCGGTTAGGCGGGCACGGCGTTTTTCTTTAATTTCAACTAAGAGATCGAAATCAATGCCACTCTCATCAATGATGTAGCCGTTGGAATCGGAAACAGCAATGACGTTAGCACCAAGTTGGCTAGCTTTTTGGAGGGCATATTGGGCTACGTTACCAGAGCCGGAAATAAGAACGGTCTGGTCTTTGAAGGATTTGCCGTTGGCTTGAAGCATGTTTTCGGTGAAGTAGACGAGTCCGTAGCCGGTTGCTTCAGGGCGAATCAAGGAGCCTCCAAAGGCAAGTGGCTTGCCTGTTAGGACACCTGCATCAAATTGGCGTAGTCGCTTGTATTGCCCATAGAGATAGCCAATTTCACGCGCGCCGACTCCAATATCGCCAGCAGGGACATCTAGAGATGGTCCAATGTGTTTTTGAAGCTCGCTCATGAAACTTTGGCAGAAGCGCATGATTTCAGCATCAGTTTTACCTTTGGGATCAAAATCAGAACCGCCTTTACCACCACCAATAGGTAGTCCAGTCAAAACGTTTTTGAAAATCTGCTCGAAGCCGAGGAATTTCAAAATGGACTGGTTGACGGAAGGGTGAAAGCGAAGTCCGCCTTTATAGGGACCAACTGCTGAGTTGTACTGAACTCGGTAGCCACGATTCACTTGGACTTTTCCATCTTTGTCAGTCCATGGGATACGGAAACTAATCACACGTTCAGGCTCAACCATGCGGGCTAGAATGTTTTCTTCTAGGTATTCAGGGTGTGCTTCTAGGACTGGCTCTAGGGTTGCGAATAATTCTTCGACAGCTTGAAGAAATTCAGCTTCGTGAGGGTTACGTGCTTGGACGTCTTGGAAAGTGCTTTGGATATAGTCTGTAACTCGTGACATAGTCTCCCCTTTTCTATTTTTCCGAAGAAATTGAATTATCTGACAATTCGTCAGGTGAGATTATCATACCATTGAAGGCGATAAAAGTAAAGTTAGAGAGCAGTAGAAGGTTGCTCAAGCCATTGGTAGCCGTCAGAAGGTGACAGATAGAAGTTTCTCATAAAAAGGGCTGGTTTTGGAAATGGAAAGCAAAGTCATTCAGACTTTTTTGCACAAAAATGATAAAATAGGGATGTCTGGAATTCTGTGAGTGTGATGACACATTCCAAATTCCACTATCAAAGAGAGCTAATTTGAGCTCATATGAAGAAAGGAAGACGCATGAAAGGTATTATATTAGCGGGGGGTTCCGGCACGCGCCTTTATCCAGTAACCCGGGCGGCATCCAAACAGTTGATGCCGGTCTATGACAAACCAATGATTTATTATCCGCTCTCAACCTTGATGTTAGCAGGGATTCAGGAGATTTTAATCATTTCTACACCAACAGACCTCCCTCGCTTTGAGGAGCTTTTGGGCGATGGATCTGAAATCGGTATCTCCTTGTCCTATGCAGTTCAACCAAGTCCTGATGGCTTGGCACAAGCCTTTATCATTGGTGCAGATTTCATTGGAGATGACTCTGTTGCCCTTATCTTGGGAGACAATATTTATCATGGTCCAGGTTTGACCAAGCTTTTGCAAAAAGCTGCGCAAAAAGAATCAGGTGCGACCGTTTTTGGTTACCAGGTTAAGGATCCTGAGCGTTTTGGGGTGGTCGAGTTTGATGAAAATATGAACGCGATTTCCATTGAAGAGAAGCCAGAACAGCCTCGCTCCAATTACGCAGTAACTGGTCTATATTTCTATGACAATTCTGTAGTTGAAATTGCAAAGAACATCAAGCCGAGTCCTCGGGGTGAGTTGGAAATTACGGATGTGAATAAGGCCTACTTGGATCGAGGAGATCTTTCAGTTGAATTGATGGGGCGTGGTTTCGCCTGGTTAGATACAGGAACACACGAGAGTTTGTTAGAAGCTGCGCAGTACATTGAAACTGTTCAGCGGATGCAAAATGTGCAAGTTGCGAACCTCGAAGAAATTGCCTACCGTATGGGGTATATTAGTCGGGAGCAGGTTTACCGTTTGGCGCAGCCCCTCAAGAAAAATGAGTATGGGCAATACCTTTTGCGTTTGATTGGAGAAGAAAATGGCTGAGAATTTTTTTGGTAAAACTCTAGCAGCTCGTCCGATTGAAGCGATTCCGGGCATGTTGGAATTTGATATCCCAGTTCATGGGGATCATCGTGGTTGGTTTAAAGAAAATTTCCAAAAGGAAAAAATGCTACCGCTTGGCTTCCCAGAATCCTTCTTTACGGAAGGAAAACTTCAAAATAATGTTAGCTTTTCAAGAAAAAATGTCCTTCGTGGTTTACACGCAGAACCATGGGATAAATATATTTCTGTAGCTGACGAAGGTCGTGTCTTGGGTGCCTGGGTGGATTTACGTCAAGGACCAAGTTTTGGGAATGTTTACCAAACTGAGATTGACGCTTCCAAAGGGATTTTTGTTCCTCGCGGTGTAGCCAATGGTTTCCAGGTTTTATCAGACAAGGTCGCTTATAGCTACTTGGTCAATGATTACTGGGCTTTGGAATTAAAGCCCAAATATGCCTTTGTGAATTATGCTGATCCTAGCCTTGGTATTGATTGGGCTGACCTAGCTGCTGCTGAAGTGAGTGAAGCAGATGAGAATCATCCACTCTTGAAGGATGTAGAACCATTAACAGAAGATAAACTTTAAGGAAGAGAAATGACTGATTATAAAAAAATCATTGTAACGGGTGGAGCAGGATTTATTGGTTCCAATTTCGTTCATTATGTATACAATAATTTTCCAGACGTACATATTACCGTCTTGGATAAGTTGACTTATGCAGGAAATAAGGCCAACATCGAGTCTATTTTGGGAGATCGAGTGGAACTGGTTGTTGGGGATATTGCGGATGCGGCGGTTGTAGATCGTTTGGCACAAAATGCGGATGCTATTGTTCATTATGCGGCAGAGAGTCACAATGATAATTCTCTTGAAGATCCGCGCCCGTTTATTGATACGAATTTCATTGGAACCTACACCCTTTTGGAAGCAGCTCGGAAGTATGATCTTCGTTTCCACCATGTTTCGACAGATGAAGTTTATGGAGATTTGCCTTTACGAGAAGATCTTCCTGGCAAGGGGGAAGGTCCAGGTGAGAAGTTTACAGCGGAGACACCTTACAACCCATCTTCTCCTTATTCTTCAACCAAAGCTGCGTCGGACTTGATCGTTAAGGCTTGGGTTCGTTCCTTTGGCGTAAAGGCGACGATTTCCAATTGTTCGAACAACTATGGACCATATCAGCATATTGAGAAGTTTATTCCGCGTCAAATCACCAATATCTTGAGTGGTATTCGTCCAAAATTATATGGCGAAGGCAAGAATGTACGTGACTGGATTCATACCAATGATCATTCTTCAGGCGTTTGGGCTATTTTGACCAAAGGTAATATTGGGGAGACCTATCTAATCGGGGCTGACGGTGAGAAAAATAATAAAGAAGTACTGGAACTCATTTTGAAGGAAATGGGGCAAGCTCCTGATGCATATGACCATGTTACAGACCGTGCGGGGCATGATTTACGTTATGCCATTGATGCGAGCAAGCTTCGGAATGAATTAGGGTGGAAGCCTGAATTTACAGATTTTGAAGCAGGTCTAAAAGAAACGATCGCTTGGTATAAAGAGCATGAGGATTGGTGGAAAGGTGAAAAAGAAGCCGTTGAAGCTAACTATGCTAAGACTCAGGAAGTGATTAAATAAGGAAATAAGAGGCGGAATGGGATCATTCTTGCCTCTTGTGTCTATTATGGAGGTTAGGATTCTGAGAAAACAATGGTTAGGAGTTCTGCTAGGGATTGCTGGTATAGGGCTTGTATTCGGTTTATATGATCGTCTACAGATGAAGGGACGGCTGGAACGAAATCGTTATCCCATCCAAATTGTTTTTCAAAAAGCTGGTTTGAGAGCAGAGTCTGAGAAACTCTATACCAAGGCTGGGCAGGTGACTTGGACGATTCATGTGGATTCGGATCAGCTTCGGAAAAATGGTTATCAATTTCCATATGATCAGAGGGAGGAAGATTGGCTGGGCAGGGTGTATCTACCCAAAGCTGTATTAGAAGCTAGTTTAGGACAAGAATTAGCTCATCACGGAACAGAGATAGAACTCCAGTCTAAATCTACCAATCTGAAAAAGGTGCTCGCAGATAGGCGTTTGATAGCTCATGCTGGGGGAACTATGCGAGAAGCTGGCTTCCTATCTGCCTATAGTAATTCTTTACAAGCCCTAAAACAGAATTACTCACTAGGACATCGTATTTTTGAGTTTGACCTCAATTTGACCAAGGATGGTCGTCTTGCAGCAGTTCATGATTGGGAAAGTGATGTGCCAACTGCCCAGGATTGGGAGCAGTCTAAGACTAAAGATTCAAACAATATCCAGGCTCAATATACGACTTTATTTTGGGAAGATATCCTTCGACAAATGGAATTGAACCCAGATATGATTGTTGTGACAGATACTAAGGTTAAGGATCTTACACAGAAGGATATTAAAGAGCAATACCGTATTCTAGCTCAGGCTGTAGAAAAAATGAATCCCTATTTGGCTGAACGGATTCTGGTTCAACTCTATAAACCTGAGGACTATCAGTTGCTTGAAGAAATGGGAGTTTTTAAGCACTATATTTTAACCTTATATGCTTCATACCTAAAGGAAGAAGCCATCGTCAAAAGTCTCGAAGATAAGCCCAATATTTTAGCAGTGACCCTTCCTCAAAAAGATGAACGCTTAACGGATTCTTTGATTTCACAGATTCATGAATCGAACCGGTTGGTTTTGGTACATACAGTAGATGGCTTTGCGACCTTGTCGAAAATCCTTAATCGAGGTATTGATGGGGTTTACACCAACAATCTTTTGAGCAAAGATATAGATCTATATCAAGAAGTCTTGGATTCTCAGAAATCATTTGATATTGAAGTCTATCGGAAATAGGTAGTAAAAAATGTTTCTGAAATAATAGGTTTTAAAATTGAGAATAGTTGAATGACACCCCAATAGTTATCTAGAATGCCTAACAATTGGGGTGCTTTCAAGTCCCTTTTGATGGGGTGAAAGAAATCTGTTATACAGTCTTGCTTGTTAGCAGTCTATATTTTAAGTGGCAAGCTGAAACGTTTTTTTCCCAGATTGTCTGATTCCCGCTCTGGTCCAAAAGCAGGTTGCATGTTTTTAGATGAGATGAGCCAAGTTTATATCGATAAGGTGGCGACATTAGGAGTGCTTAACGAGTCAGGAATTGTAGTTTACCTCGTAAACCTTATGTTGCCTATTCAAATGGACTGTATCAAAAAGTTTCACCAACTAAAAATCAGAGGCTGGTACTTGAATCTAGCTTCTAGAGATAGTTCGAAGAACGGATGGAGAAGATGAAAGGAGCTGGGAATCGTTAGGGTTTAAAATGGTCGTTTTTGAGTTTTAGTTTTGTAGGGAATCTAGGAGTGGTGATTTGTTCTTGTCTTGAAAGGATTTTGACTTATCTATTTGTATTTCATGGCTTTCGTGGTAAACTTATTAAGAATGAACAGAAGAGGAGATCGAGATGACGATTTCAGTAATTGTTCCGTGCTTTAATGAAGAAGAGGCCCTACCCCTTTTTTATCAGGCTATGGAAGAAATCCAGCCTCAGTTGGATCAAGAATTTGAATATATTTTTGTGAACGATGGTTCCCGAGATGGGACGCTAGAAGTGCTTCGGGAATTGGCAGCTAAGGACTCTAAGGTGACCTATTTGTCTCTTTCTCGAAACTTTGGGAAAGAGGCTGCTCTCTATGCTGGACTTCAGGAAGCCCATGGAGAGCTTGTGACAGTGATGGATGTGGATCTCCAAGATCCACCGGAGTTACTGGTGGAGATGGTTCAACGGTTGGAGAATGATCTCGACTTGGATTGTGTAGGAACACGCCGAGTGACTCGAGATGGAGAACCGCCCATTCGCTCTTTCTTTGCCCGTCTGTTTTATCGCCTCATTAACCGAATCAGTCAGGTACAAATGGTAGATGGAGCCCGTGATTTCCGTCTGATGCGGCGACAAATGGTGGATGCTATTCTAGATGTGACGGAGTACAATCGCTTTTCTAAGGGGATTTTCTCCTGGGTAGGTTTTAAGACTGAGTATTTGGAATATAAGAATGTGGAGCGTGTAGCGGGGCAGACGAGTTGGAATTTTTGGCAACTCTTCAGTTACTCTTTAGAGGGGATTGTCAACTTTTCGGATGCTCCCTTAGCCATTGCCTTTGTAGGGGGAGCCTTGTCTTGTTTGTTGGCTTTTGCCCTTGCCGGGGTGGTGATTGTCCGCACCCTTTTATATGGGGATCCAACCGCAGGTTGGCCATCTATGGTTTCCATTATCCTCTTTTTAGGAGGTTTTCAATTATTAACAATCGGAATTCTTGGGAAGTATATCGGTAAAATTTTTATGGAAACAAAAAATCGGCCGATCTATATCATCAAGGAGCGTTCAGAAGAGAAAGGATAAACGATGATTCTCATTACAGGAGCAAAAGGACAACTTGGAACAGAGTTGGTACACTATTTAGATGAGTTAGGGCAGGAGTATAAAGCCTTAGATGTGGCTGAAATGGATATTACTAAGCAGGAAGAAGTAGAGCGCGTTTTTGCAGAAGTGAAGCCGAGCTTAGTCTATCATTGTGCGGCCTATACAGCTGTAGATGCGGCAGAGGACGAAGGTAAGGAATTGGATTACGCCATCAATGTTACCGGAACTGAAAACGTCGTGCGTGCTGCAGAAAACCATGGTGCAACGATGGTTTATATTTCTACTGATTATGTGTTTAATGGTGACAAACCGGTTGGAGAAGAATGGCAAGTAGACGATCCAGCAGATCCACAGACCGAGTATGGTCGTACCAAACGCATGGGAGAAGAGCTAGTAGAAAAAATCTCTAGTCGTTATTATATTATCCGTACTGCATGGGTTTTCGGGAATTATGGGAAAAACTTTGTGTTTACCATGCAGAATTTAGCGAAGACTCATCCAGTTCTAACGGTCGTAAATGACCAACATGGTCGTCCTACTTGGACTCGAACTTTAGCAGAATTTATGGTTCATTTAGCGGACAACCAGCATGAATATGGTTATTATCATCTTTCCAATGATGCAGAGGAAGACACGACTTGGTTTGATTTTGCGGCTGAAATTCTTAAAAATACAGAAGTAGAGGTAAAGCCTGTCGATTCTAGTCAGTTCCCAGCTAAAGCCAAACGACCATTCAACTCAACAATGGATTTGACCAAAGCGAAGGCAACTGGTTTCCTTATTCCAACATGGCAAGAGGCTCTTGCAGCGTTTTATAACCAAGACGTAAAATAGAGTCTTGTGATTCATCAGAACGAACCCTTTGCTGGCTAGCAGGGTTCGTTTTTTACACTTCTTTTGCGGATTATCAAGGACAGATGTCTTAGGATTTGATATACTAGAATAAAAAAATAAAGGAAAAGTTATGGCAATTTTAGTCTTAGGTGGAGCTGGATATATTGGTTCTCATATGGTTGATCGCTTAATCTCTCAGGGAAGCGAGCGTGTAGTGGTCGTGGACAATTTGGTAACAGGACATCGAGCGGCTATTCATCCCGATGCTGTCTTCTATGAAGGAGATTTGGCGGATCAGGATTTTATGCGTCAGGTTTTTAAAGAAAATCAGGATATTGATGCGGTTATTCACTTTGCGGCTTATTCATTGGTAGCTGAATCGATGGTGGAGCCATTGAAGTATTTTGATAACAATACGGTTGGTATGGTCAAACTACTAGAGGTTATGAAGGAAGTAGGTGTGAAATACATTGTTTTCTCTTCTACAGCCGCAACTTATGGTATACCAGAAGAACTTCCGATTTTAGAAACCACTCCTCAAAATCCCATCAATCCATATGGCGAAAGCAAGTTGATGATGGAAACGATCATGAAGTGGGCAGACCAAGCTTATGGAATCAAGTTTGTCCCTTTGCGCTATTTCAATGTAGCGGGTGCAAAACCAGATGGTTCCATTGGAGAGGACCATGGTCCAGAGACTCATTTACTTCCTATCGTCTTACAGGTGGCGCAAGGGGTTCGGGATAAGATTATGATCTTTGGAGATGATTATAATACTCCTGATGGAACAAATGTCCGGGATTATGTCCATCCGTTTGATTTGGCTGATGCGCATCTTCTGGCAGTCGAATACCTCCGTGCAGGTCACGAATCCACCGCTTTTAACTTAGGTTCCTCTACCGGTTTTTCAAATTTGGAAATTTTAGAAGCAGCTCGTAAAGTAACTGGGAAGGAGATTCCAGCAGAAATGGCAGAGCGTCGACCTGGAGATCCAGATACCCTCATTGCTTCTTCAGACAAGGCCCGTGATATTTTGGGCTGGAAACCACAATTTGATAATATTGAAAAAATCATCGAAACCGCTTGGGCTTGGCATTCAAGCCACCCAAATGGATATGATGATAGAGATTAGAATTTGAGTGAAGGGTCGAAGAGATTGGGTGAAAATGAATCATTTCTGGCTTCGCTTAAAATTTAAATAGGTAAAGACAGCCTAGAATCAACGTTTTTAATTGACGTCATTCTAAGCTGTTTTATATTCTAAAGCCTTTTGGGCAAGACTTTTTTGAGTGAGTAACGTTGTGAAATAAAAAGGGGTTAAGCCAAGTCGGCCTCCCCTTTTTATTTTCCGAGATTTTGGATTAGTTCTTGCTTGTCTGCGAAGTTCAGTACTGCAATTCCGTATTCTCCGAGAGCGTTAAGATAGTCTTCTTTCAGACCTCGATATCCTTCATCACTAACAATAATGTACAATTCTTCTTTTCCACCGTATTCGAATTGTCGGAGTTCTGAAGTATCTAACCAACTTGCAAGAATAGTATCTACTTGTTGTTTACCGATGGTGTTATGGACTCGTGCGATTTTAGATATCCCCTTACTCATAAATACGAAATTAAATTTATATTCAAGATGAGATTTTCCAGCTATTGAGAAAGAGGGGAATACGCTATAGGAATCATTGCCAATAAAGTAATGTTTTACATCATCTAAAAATTGCGATTTTACATGTACAGGTGAAAGTTGAATGAAATTATAGATATTCATCAATAATTGAGTCATGTCATGAATAGCTTGTCCTAGTTTGTTTTTGCTGATCGTTCGTTCAATTGCCTCACCATTCAGACTAAAACCATTGTATTGTAAGAGGGAATCAAAGAGATCTTTACGGCGGCTCTTTTTTTTGAGATCGACACCATTTATGGAAAGATTCCAAATGGTATAGTTGTCATCAGTTATCAAGAGTTGTTTGCCATCAGATTTAATTGAAAAACCAATGGCTTCACCTAGTGGATCTACAAATGGGGTCACAACCTCAATATGTGTTTCCGAAATGCTATTAAAGTAGGCATTTTCATGAATAAAGTTTAAATATTCATTTTTTATTTCCTGTGCATTCATTGGTTAGATGAAAGTTCTAAAATGAAGTTAGCCACCCCACCTTATTAGAAATTTAAGTACTTTAACTTTTTGATGTCGATTCCTTATTTCATTTGATAGCAGGTTTGGAGCTGTTAGGCTAACTAGCCAAGG
>NZ_JBTGGE020000050.1:0-13685 GCF_054331515.2 Streptococcus sp. 10F2
CTTAGAAAACTACCAAATCTGCTTTTCTGATGCTGTTTATGCCTGCAAACAATTTCTAAAAAACAAGCTCACTTCTTCTCAGTTGAAAACTTACATAGAGAAACATTTGTCAATCATCCGTCCAGGTCGAACCTTTAAAAGGCGACTGAGAACTCAATCAGTAGTAAGCTTCACCTATAGAGTATCATAATTTTTAAAAAAGGTCACAAAACCTTTATTTGGTATGCACAAAAAGACCACTTTTGAAAGTCTGATGTAATTATGAGCTTTCAAATGTGGTCTTATTTTAAATTCTAGGTCTTAACTTAATGACATTGTCCACATGGGACCTGCCTTTGTTAGTTGAGTCTGGTACTCATGAAATGTCAAATTCTGATTTTGTGAAGTTTCTTAGCTGAGGGTCTGGCTTGCGCGCAAGGCAGACCTTCTTTGAAGGGAGTGAGCGTTATTGAAGGCATGCTCACAGCAGACTTTTTTCTTTTTTTAATTGAAGGGCTAAGTAGATACTTCCAAGCAGTAAGATGATACTGGCCATTAGGCTGCCCTCGGTTCCAAAGTCTCCACCTGAAATCCAATCGGCTGCCTCCGGTTTTATTCCAAAAGAGAAGAGAGAGGAGCCGGTGCTTGTACCACTGACGGCGACTCCGAAAATATTGCCTTGTGTGAAATTCCAAGCCCCATGTAAACCTACAACACCCCAGATATTGTCAGTCTTAAGCATGTAGAGAGCCATGAATACACCAGATAAGACGATACTTAAAATCGACAAACCAGTGACATTGTTATTGCTCAAGTGCATGATTCCAAAAATGCTACTTGAAATGCCAATTGCAATGGGGAGATTGGAACGCTTGTTGATAATGGGTAGAAGCCAGGCACGGGTTAGGAGTTCTTCTGTACCACCTTGAATCAGCCAAAATGGGATGGTTGATATAACAAACATGAGATTTGCACCTGAAAAATCGACACGATTGAATGTGACTCCGCCAAACAAATAGCTGAGTCCAAGGCTACAGATGAAGGTCAGTGTTCCTACTCCCCAACCTTTTAGAATCTCAAGAAAATAATTTGTTTTGAAAAATCCAAGGCTAGAAATGGGGCGTTTCTCGTACCACTTAACCCAAGCGAAGAGTGTTAGAGCAATGAAGGCAAATAGCCCCAGTTGAACATGTAGGAGACTAAATTGTTCAAGGATAGCATTTGGATTGTTTAGATGAGTAATTAGGAAAGGTATGGAGATGATGGTAAGAATGAGGATTCCAATGATAGAACCACCGAAAAAGAACATCTCTACCATCAAGCAAGCTAGAATGATCATCAGCCATGCGGGCAGTTTTTCATAACGTTTGGTCGTATTTTCCAAGATTCTTTTTTGGTTCATCTTATTTTCTCCCTTTTGGCTTAATGGAACACTTGGTGATAGTTGAAATCGTTTTCTATATTTATTTTATCAAAAAATATACAAATAATGCTATGTAGAAAATAGGATTTATGAATAGAAGATGCTTTTTTCTAGCGGTTTATGAATGAGTACCATGAAGCAGAGTCGGTTCAGAAATTGTGTGAGTCACCCTTTCCTTATATGGTATAATAGAAAAGAGGTATACGATATGAAAGTGATTATGGTTTGCTTAGGAAATATTTGTCGCAGTCCCATGGCTGAATTTGTAATGAAACAAGAAATGCCGACTTGGCATGTTGAAAGCCGTGCCACCTCGACTTGGGAGCATGGGAATCCGATTCACCGAGGAACACAAGCAATTCTCAAAAAATATGCAATTCCTTACGATGTCTCGAAACAATCACAACAGATTTCACAAGCAGATTTTCGTGAAGCTGATTTAATCTTGGCTATGGACCAGTCTAACTTAGAGGATTTGCGGGCCATGGCTCCACAGGAAGCCTTAGCTAAGATTCATCCCTTGATTGATGGGGAAGTCCCAGATCCATGGTATACGGGAGATTTCGAGGAGACCTATCGCTTGGTTCAACAGGGATGTCGAGAATGGATTGAAAGAGTAGGAGAGTAGCGATGGCAAAGAAGGAAAAAAAGCAGAAATATATCGATAAAAAAGCTCCTGCCAAAAGTATTCGCTGGAAACGATCTAGTTTTGAATTGCTGGCTGGGGTGATAATCCTTTTATGTGCAATCTGGGTCTTTGTATCTGGAATCCCTATGAAGGGGAAGGTCAGCCTAAATGAAGGTCAGATTATCTATGAGGGTACTTTAGTTCGGGGAAAAATGACTGGTCAAGGCAAGGTTACCTATGAAAATGGGGATGTCTATGAAGGCGAGTTTGAAAATGGAGCTTTTCAAGGTCAAGGAACCTTTACCTCTAAGGATGGTTGGCGCTATACAGGCCAATTTGCCAAGGGTAAGCCAGATGGAAAAGGGGAGCTGGTAACAGAGGACAAGATCGCCTATACTGGAACATTTAAGCAAGGAATTTACCAAAATGAGAATTAAATGGTTCTCCCTTATTCGGATAACAGGTCTCCTCTTTGTCCTGATTTATCATTTTTATAAGGAACAATTACCAGGTGGTTTCATTGGGGTAGACGTCTTTTTTGTCTTTTCAGGTTTTCTGATTACAGCTTTGTTGATTGAGGAAGTTGGGAAAACCAAGAAGATAGATTTGGTATCTTATTTTAGGCGAAGATTGTATCGAATTGTTCCACCGCTTGTACTGATGATACTGGTAGTGGCGCCTCTGATGCTTTTTGTCAAGGCAGATTTTCGGGTGGATATTGGAACTCAGACAGCTGGGGCTCTGGGTTTTGTGACCAACTTCTATGAAATGCTTTTAGGAGCTAGCTATGAAAGCCAGTTCATTCCACATTTGTTTTTGCACACTTGGAGTTTGGCTCTGGAGGCGCATTACTATATTGTCTGGGCGTTGGTTCTGACTTTGGTGGCGCGTGGATGTAAGGATATTCGACGATTCAAGAGTCAGGTTTTCCTAGTTTCGACAGGTTTTCTATTGGTCTCTTATATCAGTATGCTGATTGGAACTTTCACCACTGATAATGTCTCGAATCTCTATTTCTCAAGCCTATCACACAGTTTTCCCTTCTTTGTGGGCTCTAGTCTAGCGGCCTTGACGGGTTTGCAGCATCAAGGGATGTTGTTACGGAGTTTCATCCAGAAATGGAGTTTAGGTAAGACCTTACTTATCTACCTAGGAGCTTTGACTCTTTCATTGGTCCTCGCACGCTTTCTCACTTTTGAGTCTTTGTGGACTTATGTAGTCGGTCTTTTTGTAGCTTCTCTCTTGGCTGGGGTGATGATTCTGGCTACTCGTATCCTACACGAGAAGACCCAGATCAAGGAGCCGCGAGTGCTCGATTTTTTAGCTAGTACCTCTTATGGGGTCTACCTCTTTCATTGGCCTTTCTATTTGATTTTTTCTGAATGGATGGAGCACGGTTTAGCCGTTTCATTGACCATCCTGCTTTCTCTTGTCTTAGCTGCTGTTTCTTTTTATTTATTAGAACCTATGTTTCAAAGGAAAAATCCGAAAATTTTAGGTACGCCCGTAGTGATGCCAAGTCTGGGCTGGAAAGGGCTGCTTCTTCCGTTCCTGTTGGGAATAACTTGGATCATTGGAGTGATGATGAGTCCAACTATGGGAAGTTTTGAGGCTAATCTGGTAGGAAATAGTTTGCAACAGGCTAGTCAGCAAATGCGTTCTCTCCGTATCCGTACTGAGAATCCGGATGCAGTTGCTGATGGAGCAAGCCTAATTGGTGATTCTGTTGCCCTCCGGGCTAGTGATTGGCTGAATCAGGATATTCCTGGATTGGATATGGATGCAGCGGTATCTCGGAACTTGATTGATGGTACTAAAATGCTGAAAAAGGCTGCTAAAAATGGCACCCTGGTTACAGATGTCATCATTGCGCTCGGAGTTAATGAGGTCAATGATTACTTTGATCAGCTAGACCAGATGGTTAAGGACTTACCGGCTGGTCATCGCTTAATCTTGGTGACCCCTTATGATGGTCGTGTGTTGAACAATCCCAATGCTATCGCCAACCGGACCCGGGATTATATGATCAAACTGGCTGATCAATACGACTATGTGCTGGTTGCAGACTGGTATCAGACTGCTGTAGACAATCCGGAAATCTGGTATGGTACAGATGATGTCCACTTCGGATCTAATCCTAGCAGTATTGCACAAGGTGGTAAACTGTATGCTAAGACTGTTCGTAATGCGTTGAAGAAAGCCCAAGATGCACCCACAAAACCCTAATGAATGATGATTGGAGAATCGTTGAACATCTCCTACAAACAATCGATAGGTTAAACCTAGTAGCGTTTAAGGTGGATGTATAAGGACCAATGCTTGGTTCTAAGATTGTAAGGAATTTGAAAACAGTAAGAAGGCTGGGCTTAGGCACCAGCCTTTAGTGTTGTGTTAGTGAAAATTCTTGGACTTAGTGGCGCATAGAGTTTGCGAAGCAAACCACAATTGCTCGTGTTTCCCACTCCCTCTTTTGTTATACTAGTTTTATGGAAAAAATAAATCGACGGATTTTTGACTTGGCTTTACCGGCCATGTTGGAGAATTTTTTACAGATGGTGATGGGAGTAGTGGATTCCTATCTAGTAGCTAGTCTTGGTTTGGTGGCTATTTCTGGAGTTTCTCTGGCTTCTAGTGTCTTGGCGATTTACCAGGCCCTATTTTTAGCTCTGGTTGCGACGCTATCCAGTTTTGCTGCCAAGGCTCATGCAGAAAAGGAAAAGGCGCGGTCCGAGGACTTAGCTCGATCAGGCTTAGGTCTAACGGTAATGTTATCCCTAGTTCTAGGTTTGTTGTCTGCGTTAGCGGGACCGACGATTCTTTCTTGGATGGGGACGGATTCTAGAGTGGCAGCAGCAGGTGGTCTTTATCTCAGTCTAGTTGGAGGTACCATTGTTTTTCAAGGCTTGATGATGAGTCTAGGTGCAGTGTTACGAACCTGGGGACGCCCGCAGGAACCTATGTGGGTTAGCCTAGTCGTTAATTTTTTAAATGTTCTTTTGTCTACTGCCTTTCTTTATGGCCTAGATTGGGGATTGATGGGGGTTGCCTTAGGGACAGTTTTGTCGCGATTTCTAGGAGCTCTTTACCTTTGGTGGCGAGTCCCTTTCCCTCTGTTGGGGCAACCTTGGATTTGGGATTGGAGTTTGGTGGGTTTTGCCTTACCGGCGGCGGGTGAACGTCTGATGATGCGGCTTGGCGATTTTCTGCTTATGGTGCTAGTGGTTTCTTTTGGAACCGAAGTGGTCGCAGGGAATGCTATTGGGGAGACCTTGATTCCCTTTCATGCGATGCCGGCTTTGGGTCTGGCGACTGCAGGGGTTATTTTGGTCGCTCAAGCTCGCGGGCAGGAGGACTGGGAGCAGGTTGATGCCTTAGTCTCGCGTTTGTATGGCTGGACACTAGCTCTAATGCTTCCGATTGGCGTAGCTTTTTACCTTTTTGGTCAGCCTTTGACCCAGCTTTATAATAGTGATACGCAGGTTGTTGCTGCCAGTCAAACGGTCTTACTGTTTGCGTTATTAGGGACCCCGATGATTGCTGGGACTTTGATCTATACTAGCTTGTGGCAGGGCTTGGGCAATGCCAAGCTGCCTTTTTATGCGACCAGCATCGGGATGTGGGTCTTACGTTTGGGCTTGGGTGCTTTTTTAGGCCATTTTCTGGGCTGGGGGTTAAGTGGCATTTGGATTGGGACCCTAGTTGATAATGGTTTTCGCTGGTGGTGGCTCAGACGTCACTATCGTTCTTATAGAAAGGAGCAGGTATGACTGCTTTTATTTGGGATTTGGATGGAACACTTTTGGATTCTTATGAAGCCATTCTGGCAGCTATTGGTCAGGCCTTGGCAGATACAGAGTACCCTTTTGACAAGGAGGCTATTCGCCAGCAGATTTTAGCAACCTCTGTTAAAGATTTTTTTGAAAAAATTGAAACAGTTGATGGGAGAAATTTGAAACCTCTCTACCAAATGGCTTTACCGCAATTTAGTGGGGAAATTCGTCTTTTGCCGGGAGCTAAGGAAATCTTAGAATGGGCAGATCAGCAAGGAATTCAGCAGTTTGTCTTTACTCACAAGGATGAGGAAGCCCATCCTCTTTTAGAGCAATTGGGTATAGCATCCTATTTTAGAGAAGTGGTGACAGCTAGCGATGGTTTCGCTCGTAAACCAGATCCGGAGGCTCTCTACTACTTGATGGACAAGTATACATTGGATCCGGATCAGACTTACTATATTGGTGACCGACTTCTGGATATTGAAGCAGCCCTTGCGGCGGGAACTCATTCGATTAATTTCTTAGCCCATCCAGAAAGCCAGCAAATTGAGAATCTACTAGCTATTCAGGAGATGGTGTTTCTTTAAAAGATCGAAAGCATGTGTCTTTAGCTTAAGTTTGCTTTAAGGTGTTTTCTCTATACTAGGGTTACAAGTTAAGAAGAGTTTCTTAATTTGACTCCTAAAATTTTTCTTTTTCATAATAATCTCCAAATAAGCCAGGGGCCGTGTTAGTTCCTGGTTTGTTTTTGTTTACTTTGGTTTTATTCTGATCTTATGGGAGATTATCTTCTGGTTTATTTAAGTCAATTTGTTTTTAAACTACTTGGTTCACGGGTGGTTCTTTTTTACCTTGCAAGCTCGGTATTCGCCCCTCTAGCTCAGATTGTTCGCAGAGGAGGCGGACATGATAATTTCCAAGGAAGAGCTGCATATTGAGTGCAGTTCTTCTTTTTTGTTGATTCTGCGAATGAGGATATTTTTAGGATAGAATTCGAATAAACTGGTAGAGAGTTGAACACAAGGCAGTTCAAAAATTTTTGATAAGGCTGGAAAACATTTGAAAAAAATATGTGTTTTGATTCGCAAATGTTTTAAACAAGTGTATACTGTAATTAAAGATAAAGGAAGGAAATAGGCCGATGACCACGAGGCGGGAAATTGAAAAGTCAGAAAAAAAGCGGGCTTCTCTCCAACCGATAAAGGCGAAGGCTCTTACACCTTGTGGTAACACCCTGACGGTAGGACATTGCTTATCGGCTTATGTAAAATGATTATGAAATACACTTATCTAGCACTATTTGAAGAAGATGTAGAACAAGGTGGATACTCCATCTAGTTTCAAAGCGCTCGCTAGCAAGTTAGTGAGTGATGGCGATATAATTCAAGCTATTACCGTAGATACCGAGTTGGTTCGTGAGCAGGAACGTTCTAAAGTGGTGAACAAAATAGTTACTCTTCCAAGTTGGCTTGTTGAAGTTGGGAAAGAAAACAAAATTAATTTTAGTCAACTTTTGCAGAAAGCGATTAGAGAAGAGTTGCAAGTTTGAGCCTAGACAATCAGCAAGATTTTTTTATTTAAATTTGCCTATCCTGGAAAAATGTTATACAATGTATTACACGAAAGGGATGGATAATATGGCCATGGTATCATTGAGATTAAACAAAGCAGAAGAAGAATTATTTAAAAGCTATTCAACACATACAGGGAAAACATTATCAGAATTATTTAAAACAGCATTGAAAGAGCAAATAGAAGACAAGTTAGATTATGAAAGAGGTATCCAAGCCTTAGAGGATTTTGAAAAGAATCCAGTCACCTACTCAATAGATGACATTATAGAGGAGTTTGAAAATGACTTATAGGCTTGTAGTCAGTGAAGAGGTAAAAAAGCAACTCAAAAAGATGGATAAGCATGTCAGACTGATGTTGGTTAAAGATATGAAAAAACGTCTTGATGGCTTGGAAAACCTCAGACAGATTGGCAGAGCTTTAGTGGGAAATAAAAAAGGTTTATGGCGCTACAGGCTTGGCAATTATCGGATTATTTGTGATATTCGAGATAATGAAATGATTGTATTAGCCGTTGAGGTTGGTCACAGGAAAGAGATTTATAAATAATTTGGAGGAATTGCCTAAGGTTATTTTTTAGTACGATAGGGCTATCATGATTCGTGGGCATCTGTGAGCTGTTCAGTTCTTTAAGACATATCCAAATTGTGCACGCACTGCGTGCACAATTGAACTGGATGCAATATCATACGCTTTCTGGTATTTCAGATGATTCTAAGCGAGAGTGTTATAGTCTTGGGTTGGTTCATACTCTTTGGAAATCAAATTTAACCGTTGTCAGGTCAGACAGTCTGGTAGACTGTCTGAGATTCTAGTTGAAAAAACGAAGTTTTTTCAACTTTGCTGTACCTATTTGAAACTTTCTTCGAAAGTTTTATCAGTAAACTCAAAACCTCTTCCAGAGATTTTGAGCTGTCTACGGCTTACTTCCTAGTTTAAGATTGATTTTCATTGAGTATCAGAATAATTTTGACCAGATTTAAAATATGAGAGGTGGTTACTCTCTTGCTGTATTGCTGGATTCTATTGTGATGATCTCATGAAGATTTGGGGCAGTTGCAAATGTACGTGAATGATTATGATCGAAATGAAAAACAACACGATTGCCAAATTTGGTGGTCGTGTTGTTTTGTTCATTTTTTACTATCTGTAAAAAATCCCTAGGCGAAAACATAGTTGGGCTTGTGTTCACCTTGTTTATAAATGCAAAGTGTGAGCAATAAGGTCCTTTTTAATTAACTGAAATCGACCGCCTCGTGATAAGGAGGTTGTCGTTCTTGCCAGTATAAACCGTGTTTTTCAACTAGCTTTTGAACCTCCTTTTTGTGGCCGTAGAAGGAGAGGTAGAGACGGTAGGAGGAATCGAATTGGATAGTAATCGAATCGTCTGTAATCCAATTAGTAAATACACCTTTGAACATTAGTTTGAATAGGGTAGAAAAGTCTTCTTTTCGGACGATGAATGGTTCTATAGTCCAATCCTCTACAGTTTCTTCATATTCATACATTTGTTGGAATAGTGCTTTTTCTTGAGGGAATAAGTACTGTTCAGAGATACCGAATTCCTGAATGTTGTTAAGGTGTAAACCGTTGATGGCAAACTCACTTACTTGGAACTTATCCAGGAAGTCCAAAACCAGATGGAGGTATTTTTGTTCTGTAGCTCGATACTCTCCCCACTCCAGCCCATTTTCTATTTCGTCAAAATGACTCCATTCAGTATAGGTACGATTCAAAGGGTCATCTTTGGAGATACGAAGGTCATGGTGATAGTCACCTGGTGGATTGGTTTGACCGTCGCCCCAAGTATAGGTGTTAGGCACTATATCTTCTTCTTCCATTTGATAAGGAGAGATAGAAAATTCTTGATAATAAAGATGCTTTTTACGGATTATTTGCTTACATTGCTCGAGTTTTTCTTCATCTGTACTTTGGACATACATGTAATAGTCATATCCAAAATGGATTTGAAGATTAGGGTTGTAAAGATGACACCATAATGCTTCACGTAGGTTGAATCGAACAATCTCAGAGATTGCTTTTCCTATAACTATAAATCCATTATCAATTTGCTGAACTAAATGGCATTGTTCGTAATTTAGTAAACTTTCCTTTCTTTGAATTCGCAAACTAAAACTTTTTTCTAATTGTCCTACTTCGAGATAATCGATATTAAATAATTTTAGAATCTGTTCAATAGTCTGTACATATTGATGTTCTACTGCAAGATAGTTGTCTAAGGTCAGTACTTTTCCATAAAAAGTCCTGCCAATATCGGATATTGCTGTCCAGTCTTCAACGTAGTTTGGATTTCTTTTATCGTATTTGTGAATGGAAAGTGCTGGCATAAAAGGTTCTTTCTAATTTATTTGAAGTCGACCGCCTCATGATAAGGTGGTTGTCGTTCTTGCCAATAGAGTCCGTGTTTTTTGACTAACTCTTGTATTTCCTTTTTGTGGCCGTAGAAGGAGAGGTAGAGACGGTAGGAGGAATCGAATTGGATGGAAACAGAACCTGTACTTATCCAAGTATTAAGTCTACCTTTGAAAATTAATTGGAATAAGGTTGAGAAATCTTTTTTTTGAACAATAAATGATTCAACTGTCCGATCTTCTACATTTTCCTCGTACTCATATAGTTTTTGGTACAATGCTTCTTCTTTAGAAGAGAAATAATGTGAAGGGACTCCGAGTTCCTGAATAGTAGTAAATTCTAGAATCCTATTGAGAAATAGTTCTGCCACCTGGAATGATTCTAAGAAGTCTAAAACTAGCTGGAGGTATTTCTGTTCCACTGGTCGATAATCTTCCCAATCGAGTCCGTTTTCGATTTCGTCAAAGTTACTCCATTCGGTATAGGTGCGATTTAAGGGATTGTCCTTGGAAATCTGTAGATCATGGTGGTAATCCCCTGGAGGATTATTACTTCCATCAGACCAGATATAACCTAAGGCTAACCGATTCTCTACAATGTCTTCGTAAAAATAGTCAAAATTTTCGAGAGCTTCCAAATAGAGTTTTTCACTCTTTATGATATTGGAAATAATATCTAGAGGGAAGTTCTGATCTAATTTAACATACATATAATAATCATACCCCATAAAGATCTCTATTTTGGGATGATAGAGTAAACAGTTTACAGCCCCTCTTAAGTTTAAGCGAATAGTATCCTCAATTTCCTGTTGGTTGAGTTCGATACCTTGTTCCAGTTTTTGATAGAGGAGGCTCAGTTCTTGATTGAAAAATGTATGTTGTTGATTCCAATGTAGACTAAATAGTCTTGATAGGTACCTAACTTGGAGGCGATCAATGTGAAGGTGGTCCAGTAGTTTGAGTACGACTTGTGTGTAATGAGTTTCTGTTTTCAGATATTCTTCAAGAGTTAGTTCTTGTCCGTGGAAATAGTCGCCAATATCTGAGACTACAGTCCAATCTCCATAGTACTTCTTACTACTCTTGTCATACTTGTGAATTTTAAAAGTCGTCATGGGTGTTTCTTTCTATATTAAATGTGTTTAATAAAGTTAGTCTCCAATTTTGTTTAAGTTTTTATCGTAGGTACCAGCTCGAGTATTTTTACCTTGGAGTTGTTTAATGGTTTTGGCTCCTTTCCAATATCCTCCGCTGTGAGTATCTCTATCTGGTGAAATAAATGTTGGTCCTTTCTTTTTCTTGATTTGTTCATAAATGGGAGTTCCATGGCTGCTTGTCTCAGATGTTTTTCTGTAGCCTAATTCTTTAGCAAGTTTTGTAGTTTCTGGAGAGGGCACATAGCCAATAATCACTCTCTGCCCAGGATGGATTGTGAAATTTGAAATGTTATTCCATTCTACCAGTTCATCCATTGTGATGCCATATTTTTGGGCTATGAGCCAAACGGATTCACCGGCTTGGACGGTATGAGTTGTATGTCCGGAAAATGGTGCTTGTGTTGGTTGTTTGAGAATGAGGACTTCGCCTGGATGGATGGTAAAGTTTGAAATATTGTTCCACTTAACCAAATCATCCATGGAGATACCATGGTCTTTAGCAATTCTCCAAACGGAATCTCCAGCTTTGACTGTATAAGAGTGATTTGCAGTAGTTGTAGAAGGACTTGTTGGTTTTTGAGTAATGAGTTGTTGTCCAGGATGGATTGTTTGGTTGGTAATCTGGTTCCATTCTAGCAACTGTTTCATTGTGATATTGTGATCATGGGCAATTCTCCAGACGGAGTCTCCAGCTTTGACTGTATAGAGTGCACCAAGTTGAGGTAGTGGTTGTTTAGTAATTACAGGTGGCAAGGGATTGAGCGGAGGTTGGGTTGTGATGAGGGTGTCTCCCGGATGGATGGTAAAGTTTGTGACTTTATTCCATTTTACTAGATCATCAATTGTAATTCCGTGTTCTTTGGCAATTTTCCAGATAGAATCTCCAGCCTTAACAATATATTGGGTTTTTTTAGCAGCTGATTTTGCCTTGATATAAACTTTTTGTCCTGGGTGAATGGTGTCATGCTTGATGTTATTCCAAGCTCTAAAATCAGCCATGGAGATATTGTATTTTTGAGAGATGGACCAGACAGATTCGTTAGGTAATACTTGGTGTTGTAAGCCGTTATTGATAAGAGTGTCTGGTTTTACCAAAACCTTTTGCCCTGGGTGGATGAGTCCGTTTGTAAGTCCATTCCAAGTGATGAGGTCATTCATTTTAATGTTGTATTTTTGAGAGATAGACCAGACAGATTCATTGGGAAGTACGGTATGTTTTTTACCGGATAAATCATAGACGGGAAGTTTGAGGCTACCTGTATAATAAAAGACATTGGCAGCAACTTGACCATAGGCGCGTGTTGGTGCAGTATATCCTCCTGTGTACTGAGGAGTGTAGGAGTAGTTCGGTGCATAGCCATAGGACTGACTTGGCTGATAAGTATAGTTTTGAATTGCATAATGGTCAGGTGCAGTGTAAGTATAACTTTGAGCTTGACTGATCGATTGAATTCTAGCTTGATTGTTAACATAGCTCTTTGCCATAGCTGCGTATTGAGCCTGTTGTCTTTGTGCGGCTTGCGCCTGGAAGTATTGATGACTCCGTTGAGATACTTGGTGTCTTAGATATGCATAACCAATGATAGCAGCTGTTGCCTTTGCAGCTGCTACAATGTATGGTGCTGCCGCCCATAAGCCTGGTAATGCGAAGACAAGTCTAAACGATTGATTCGTACCTGAAGTTGTAGAAGTTTGTGCTTTGACAGCTGCTAGGTCGAGAACAGCTTGTGTAAATTTGTCGGGATTGTCAGCACTTCTTTGAAGTTGACTGAATTCTTCTTCAGTGCTGTTTAGAATCAAGGTGTCAACAAGATTCCCAAAATCTTGTTGGGCTTGCACAGTCTGGTAGAAGAATTTTAGTTTCGTTTCAAATTCAACTAAATCAGAGGTTTCTTCCAGTTCCTTTTTCTGTTCTGGAGTCAAGGTATTCTTGAATTCTTCCAACTCTTTCAAACTATATTCTTCATTAATTTGACGAATGAGAATACTTTCTAAAATTTTTTGTTTGCTTTCTATATCTGAACTAGCTTCCAATAATTGATGTTCTTCCGGTGTTAAATTGGCAAGGTACTGCTTCGCCTTGTCCTCGAATTCAGCCGCAGCTTTTTGTGAATTGCTTGGCTGACTACGTCGGAAGGGGGTGTTGGGAGTTGAAATTTCTGCTTCTGGGAGTTTCGTTGTTATATTGATTTCGGTGACAAGATTGTTTTCAGCTAGTTGAGACTCCTGTTGAGAAGGCATGTTTGCTTCAGGAATTTGTTGGGAAATATCTAACTCGGAAGGAGTTGGGGTATCTTGGGGTAAGGTTGGTGGGACATTGTAGTGATTAGATTCAGGAACTTGGAATGTAGAATTGTCATCTGTTGTGGGTTTGAGCTGATTGGTTGGGATCTCTATATCAGCTAGTGTCGTTTTTTCATCTGCAGATACAGTATCTGTGATGAACTCTGTATTAGCAAGGAATAATAAGGTGCTCGATAGTAACAGAGTACGATAAATATGTTTAAATTTCATAATAACCTCCTAAATCAATTCCAGGTGTAAGGATTTCCCTACAAGCAAAATGTAACCGGTATTACCAGTGGGTACCTTTATTTTAACAAAACCGTTGACGACATACAAACAATATAAATAAACATTTTTAATAAATTATTTTCTCCCGAGTTTATCAGTTTATGTTGTAGCCGATCCAGTTCAATTACTTGATAGAACTGGATTTTTTTAAAGCTCTCGTTAGATTTTGTTTGTGTTGTATGCAGTTGTATGATATAATGGAAACAT
>NZ_JBTGGE020000051.1:0-12785 GCF_054331515.2 Streptococcus sp. 10F2
AGTGCTTGATTTGATTTTATAGCGGGCTTGTACAAAAGCAGATTCCGTGATCCAAATATCTGCATCTAACAATTCTTTAGAAATAGATTTCCCGGACATACCAAGGATTAGATTCACCGTTTTATCGAGAGATAGTTCCCGCTTACGAGTAAAATCAGATGGATTATGGAGTAGACTTCTTTTATCTCGCTCTATCACAGCAGTAATACTATTTCGTAGTTGCTTCCTTACTTGATTTGGCATTCTATCCACCTCCTTTAGCCTAAGTATAGCAAAAAAAGGATTTCGAAAGCTCAATTTAGGAGCTTTCGAAATCCTTAACTTAATGACATTGAGCGAGTGCTCACCTGTTTTGTTATAGTTTAAATTGAAGTAATTCTTTAGGAGTATGGGTGAAGGCTTCGAACCCTGTCTTGGTAACGACTCCGCAGTCTTCAATGCGGACTCCAACCTTGTTGGGAAGGTAGATTCCTGGTTCAACAGAGAAGGTCATTCCTTCTTCTAAAACGAGGGAATTGCCTTGATTTAGAGAGGGGTATTCGTGTAGACTTCGGCCAATGCCGTGTCCGAGACGATGATTGAAGTATTCCCCATAACCTGCTTTACTGATAATGTCTCTGGCTACTGCATCAATTTCACCGGCTGTAACACCAGGTTTGATAGCCTCCATAGCTGCTAATTGGGCTTCAAGGACGATATCATAGATGGTAGCTTGAAGGACTGTTGGCTGACCAAGGGCGACGGTACGGCTGACGTCACTAGCATAGCCTTGATGCCAAGTTCCCAAATCAAATAAAAGGAGGGATCTGTTCTTCAGTGGGCGGTTAGTTGGGACGCCATGTGGATCGGCTGCGTGCTTATCGGCTAAAACCATAGTCTCAAAACTCATAGAGATATCTTGACTTCGTAGGGGGCCTTCAATGGCAGCGATGATGTCAAGTTCTGTTTTGCCCTTGGAGATGGCTTTGAAACCGAGGGAGAGGGCATAATCAGCCATCTGCCCAGCTTTTCGGAGCAGCTCTAGTTCTGCGGGTGTTTTATAGAGGCGGATGTTTTCGATGGTGGGACTAAGATCCACCACCTGCCCCGTTAAAATTTGCATAAGTTCATAATATTGTCGTAGGCGAAGATGTTGAAACTCTAAGCCAATTCGGTAGCGTTCACGAGATAGGAAGCTTTGGATTTTTTGCCAAGGATTTTCTGAATCGTGATAACTCACAATATTATAAGAAACGAGTGCCTTGGCACGGTCCCGATCGAGTTCGGGTGTAAACAAGGTTGGACTGCCGTCAAGCGGAAGAAAGAAGAAGAATTGTCTTTCATGAGGATCCGATTGAAAATTCGTTAGATAGGCGATGCTGGTTGGATCTGAAATAATAGCTAGATCAATGCCCTGCTCACGCATTCGTAAACGAAGTAAGTCAACAGTACTCTTCATATTTAACCTCCTATATTCATTATCTGATATCTCTATTGTGTCAAAATTCTTCAAATTATGCAATGGGGAATCGCCATTTGTATTTTTTAGAAAAAAATCTCAAAATGTTTGAAAGTGTTTACAAAAAATGATAAACTATAGTTATGTCAAGGTGAAAGCGTAGTTTTCAAAATTGAATTGGGAGGTTGATTATGCATACTGACGATACTGTAACTATTTATGATGTCGCCCGTGAAGCTGGAGTTTCCATGGCGACAGTCAGCCGAGTGGTGAATGGAAACAAAAATGTAAAAGAAAATACTCGGAAAAAAGTTTTAGATGTGATTGACCGACTAGACTATCGCCCGAATGCGGTTGCTCGTGGTCTGGCTAGTAAAAAGACAACAACAGTTGGAGTTGTGATTCCAAATATTACCTCATCCTATTTTGCTAGTTTGGCCAAAGGGATCGAAGATATTGCAGAGATGTACAAATACAATATTGTTTTGGCAAGTAGTGATGAGGATGATGACCGTGAAGTATCTGTTGTGAACACCTTGTTTTCTAAGCAGGTTGATGGCATTATTTTCATGGGTTACCATTTGACTGAAAAGATTCGTTCAGAATTTTCACGCTCTCGGACCCCAGTTGTTTTAGCTGGAACCGTAGATATTGAACAGCAATTGCCAAGTGTGAATATTGATTATCGCAAAGCAACAGCTGATGCTGTTCAACATTTAGCAGAACGCAATCAAAAGATTGCTTTTGTAACAGGACCTTTGGTGGATGATATCAATGGAAAAATGCGCTTACCAGGTTACCGTGACGGTCTCAAAAAAGCCAAACATCAATACAGTGAGGGTCTCATTTTTGAAGCTAAACACAATTATGAGGAAGGTTATGCTTTGGCTGAGCGAATAATGGCTTCTGGTGCGACGGCTGCTATTGTTTCAGGAGATGAATTAGCAGTTGGCCTTTTGAATGGATTGAGTGATAAGGGAATTCGAATCCCAGAGGATTTCGAGTTAATTACCAGTGATAATTCGCAAGTCACTCTGTACAGTCGTCCAAATATGACTTCTATTCATCAACCTCTCTATGATATTGGAGCGATTTCCATGCGGATGTTGACGAAGATTATGAATAAGGAAGAAGTAGAAGAGCGAGAAGTACAATTGGCTCACGGCTTGACAGAACGTCAATCGACTCGTTCAAGTAAATAATAGAACAGTTTAAGGGAATCATTAGTGATCTGTCACGAATGGTTCCCTTTTTCGAGCTCCGACTTTTATTTTGGGTTGCTTTTGTTTATAATATGATTATGAAAGTTCTACTGTATTTGGAGGGAAAGGCGGTTCTTGAGAAGTCGGGGATTGGTCGTGCTCTTCAGCATCAAATGCGGGCCCTTGATTTAGCAGGGATTCCTTATACCACAGATCCATCTACTGGATACGATTTGGTTCATATCAACACATATGGCCCTAAGAGTCTGCGACTTTTACACCAAGCTAAGAGGCAAGGGAAAAAAGTTATTGTTCATGGACATTCGACCCGAGAAGATTTTGCCAATTCTTTTATTGGTTCGAATCTCTTAGCTCCTGCTGTGGGGGCTTATTTGAAGCATATGTATCAGCAGGCGGACTTGGTAATTACGCCAACAGAGTATGCAAAAGATCTTATTCGTGGCTACGGGGTGGATACCCCAATCGTTGCGATTTCAAATGGTATTGATCTAAGCAAGTACCGGCCTGATCCTAAAAAGGAACAAGTCTTCTATAACCATTTTGGCTTGGAAGCAGGGCAACCGGTGGTTGTTTGTGCGGGTCTCTTTTTTAAACGCAAAGGAATTTTGGATTTTATTGAGGTAGCTAAGCAGCTGCCAGAAGTTCAGTTTATCTGGTTTGGAGGGATTAACAAGTGGATGATCCCTCGCGAGATTCGTCGGGTTGTGTCTGGTGATCATCCAGCCAATGTTCAATTCCCAGGTTATTTTAAGGGAGCTGTTTTCCAAGGTGCTATGAGTGGAAGTAGTCTCTTTTTCTTCCCAAGTTATGAGGAGACGGAAGGGATCGTTGTTTTAGAAGCTTTTGCTAGTCATCAACATGTTGTCTTACGTGATATACCGGTTTACAAGGGCTGGATTGATGACAAGTCTGCTATCTTGGGTAAGAGCAATGAGGATTTTGTAGCAGGGATTCAAGCTATTCTAGCTGGTCAAGAGGACAAGCGTGAAAAAGGTTACCAAGTAGCTGAAAGTCGATCTATGGAAGAGGTTGCCCAGCAGTTGGTAGAGGTCTATCGTCAAGTATTGGAGATGTGAGATGAGAATTGGATTGTTCACGGATACCTATTTTCCGCAAGTATCCGGTGTGGCAACGAGTATCCGAACCCTCAGGGAGGAACTTGAGGAGCAGGGACACGATGTCTTTATTTTTACGACTACTGATCGGGATGTAGACCCTGCAGCGGAGCATCGAATTATCCGCATCCCGAGTGTTCCATTTTTTGCTTTTAAGGATCGCCGTGTTGCCTATCGTGGTTTTAGTAAGGCATTGGGTCTTGCTAAGGAGCACCGGTTGGATTTGATCCATACTCAAACCGAGTTTGCATTAGGTTTTCTGGGACTTTGGATAGCACGGGAATTGGAAATTCCTGTGATTCATACCTATCATACTCAGTATGAGGATTATGTCCACTATATTGCCAAGGGGATGTTGATTCGTCCTGGCATGATTAAGTACATGGTGCGCTCTTTCCTAGATGAGGTGGACGGAGTGGTTTGCCCAAGTGAGATTGTCTACAATCTCCTAGTGGGTTATCGCGTGGAGCCAGAGAAACGGGTGATACCGACTGGTATTGAGTTGGATCGTTTTATTCGGTTACAAGAGCAGGATGAAGCCATTCAGGAACTTCGAGAGTCCCTAGCTCTGGCTCCTGATATTAAAATTCTCTTGAGCCTATCAAGAGTTTCTTATGAAAAAAATATTCAAGCAATTATTCGTGCTCTACCGGAAGTTTTACATGAAAATGATAAAGTACGTTTAATCGTGGCGGGTGACGGTCCTTATCTGGAAAATCTCAAGTCCTTGGCCCAAGAAATGGGGGTTGAGCACGAGGTGCTCTTCGTAGGCATGGTCCCTCCAGAACAAACGGTGCTCTATTACCGGATGGCGGATTTTTTTGTTTCAGCTTCGACGAGTGAAACTCAAGGATTAACCTTTTTGGAAAGTCTAGCGAGTGGGACACCGATTATTGCTCAGTCTAATCCCTATCTAAATAATTTGGTTTCAGACAAAATGTTTGGGACTCTGTACCAAGAACCTACGGATTTAGGAGGAGCTATTTTAGAAGCTCTTTTGGCAACGCCTGATCCAAAGGAAAAGAAATGGCAAGAGAAACTGTTTGAAATCTCGGCTGAAAATTTTGGTCTCCAGGTTTATCAGTATTACTTAGATATTTCGATTCGAAAAGGCTATTTGAAGGGGCAAGGAATGGGGGATCCGAGACCACGGGTTCGTTTTGCAAAATCTCTTGCAAGCTTTCCTTTGAAAGTAGTTGCCTTACCTGTTCAAGGTTCTAGACGGGTGATTCGCATTTCTCGCCAGCAGGCTAAACGTTTACCTTACCCAGGTAAGAGAAAAAACTAGATTTTCCTTGTTTTTTTCAAGGGGTTTGGTATAATGCTTATAGAGACACGTCTTTTAACAGAACTTCTTGAAGAGAGTGCACGGTTGCTGGAAGTGCATAGAAGGGTTAGAAGGTACTACTCGGTAAGATTTTATGCAAACATAAAACGGTGGTTACGTTAGAACCAAGAATGAGGTACCCAGGATTGTTGGGTATAAATGAAGGTGGAACCACGTTGCGACGTCCTTTTGAGGGAGGTCGCTTTTTTGTTTGTCCCGAGTAGGTCTACTAGTTTTTAAAGGAGTAGAAATATGGTAAAAATTACATTCCCTGATGGTGCTGTTCGTGAGTATCAGGATGGCATTACAACTGTAGAGATTGCAGAAGGTATTAGCAAGTCCTTGGCTAAGAAAGCCTTGGCAGGTAAATTGAATGGTAAGTTGATCGATACCACTCGTGCCATTCACGAAGATGGAAACTTGGAAATTGTAACACCCGATCACGAAGATGCGCTGCCAATTTTACGTCACTCTGCAGCCCACTTGTTTGCTCAAGCAGCTAAGCGTCATTTCCCAGATATTCGCCTAGGAGTTGGTCCGGCGATTCAAGACGGTTTCTATTATGATACTGATAATGAAGCGGGGCAAATTTCCAATGAAGATTTGGCCAAAATTGAAGAAGAGATGCATAAAATCGTCAAGGAAAACTTCCCAAGTGTCCGTTCGGAAGTTTCTAAGGAAGAAGCTAAGGAAATCTTCCACAATGATCCTTATAAATTGGAATTGATTGAGGAACACAAGGATGATGAGGGCGGCTTGACTATCTATCAACAAGGGGAGTATGTGGATCTCTGTCGTGGACCTCACGTACCAACAACTGGTCATATTCAAGTCTTTCATTTGTTGAATGTTGCAGGTGCTTACTGGCGTGGTAAGAGTGAAAATCCAATGATGCAACGGATTTATGGTACTGCTTGGTTCAATAAAAAAGAGCAAGATGCTTATCTCAAGATGCGTGAAGAGGCTAAAGAGCGGGATCACCGTAAGCTCGGTAAGGAATTAGATCTCTTCATGATTAGTCAAGAAGTAGGACAAGGACTTCCATTCTGGTTACCAAATGGAGCTACCATCCGTCGTGTGGTTGAGCGTTATATTATTGACCGTGAGGTAGCAGCTGGTTATGATCATGTTTATACTCCACCAGTTGCCAGTGTAGACTTGTATAAAACTTCAGGTCACTGGGATCACTACCAAGAGGATATGTTCCCAGTGATGGATATGGGAGATGGAGAAGCCTTTGTTCTTCGCCCAATGAACTGCCCACACCACATTCAAGTTTATCGGAATCATGTTCATTCTTACCGTGAATTGCCAATTCGGATTGCTGAGTTGGGAATGATGCACCGTTATGAGAAATCAGGTGCTCTTTCAGGACTCCAACGTGTACGTGAAATGACCTTGAACGATGGACACTTATTTGTTACTCCAGAACAAATCCAAGAAGAATTCAAGAAAGTCTTGGAGTTGATGATCAGTGTTTATGAAGATTTCAACATCACTGATTATCGTTTCCGTCTCTCTTATCGAGATCCTGAAGATAAGGAAAAATACTTCGATAATGATGCGATGTGGGAAAATGCTCAACAGATGTTGAAAGCAGCCATGGATGATTTGGAACTAGATTACTTTGAAGCAGAAGGTGAAGCGGCCTTCTATGGTCCAAAATTGGATGTTCAAGTAAAAACTGCTTTGGGAAACGAGGAAACTCTTTCGACAATCCAACTCGACTTCCTCTTGCCAGAACGCTTTGAATTGTCTTATATCGGAGCAGATGGTGAGGAGCACCGTCCTGTTATGATTCACCGGGGAATTGTCTCCACTATGGAACGTTTTGTGGCCTACTTGATTGAAACCTACAAGGGAGCCTTCCCAACTTGGTTGGCACCAACTCAAGTGACCCTTATTCCAATTTCAAATGAAGCCCATGCAGACTATGCTTGGGAAGTAGCCAAAGAATTGAAAGATCTTGGCTTCCGTGTTCATGTAGATGAGCGTAATGAGAAAATGCAATATAAGATTCGTCAAAGCCAAACTCAAAAAGTTCCTTACCAATTGATTGTTGGGGACAAGGAAATGGAAGACAAATCGGTTAACGTGCGTCGTTACGGCAGCAAGCAAACTGAAACTAAGTCTATTGTAGACTTTATTGCAGATTTAAAAGCTGATGTAGCTCGTCTTTCTCGACCTGAATAAGTTTTATAGTCCCTGAGTTCAATTGAGCTTGGGGATTTTTTTGTCAAAGAATTTTCACTAAGTAAAAGCTAAGGTTGATATTTTTTAGCTAGCCACTTTTTGGATTTTTAAATTTGGAGTAGCTAGATGGTGTTTGGGTTGCCATAGACAGGGACGTTCTCTTTTCTTATAATAGAAGTAGATATATGCGCATGGAAAAGTAGGAGTTGTATGATTGAAGAACATTTTGGAAAAGAGCATGGATATAGCTGGATTGTAGTCCGGTCTGATAAAGGACCACTCAATCGACAAGAGCTAGAGGACTATCAACTGGATACAGAATTGATGGAGTATGCACTGGATAAGAATGAGCGAGCACACATGGAGTACGATGCGGAGGGTGATCGCTTGTTGTTAATCTTTAATGCCTTGGATCTAATCAAAGAAGATAATCATTATGAGACAACTCCCTTGACTCTGATTGCCAACGGGAATCAAGTGATTACAATTGTCAATGAACAGAATCATTACTTGATTGATCGGATTCAGCGGCAGCTTCCTTATTCAACGATTACCAGTAGTTATCAATTTTTATTTTTAATCCTAACCTTAGTTACTCAAGAGTATTTCCCTATTTTAGATGAAATTAATCGCGAGAAGGATCGGGTGAATGGTCTTTTACGAAAACAAACCACTAAGCGATTGCTGCTGGAACTTTCAGATTTTGAAACGGGCTTAGTATATCTTTTAACCGCCAGCAATCAGAATGTCTTGGTTTTGGAACAATTGCGGAAACATCCACGAATGAGTCGTTTGACCGATCAAGAGCTGGAAGAGCTCGAGGATGCTCTTATTGAAGCGCAACAGCTTCTTGCCATGAGCCAATTGGAATCTCAGATTTTGCAGCAATTGTCAGGGGCTTATGATACTATCCTGAACAATACGCTGAATGAAAACTTGACGACCCTCAATATCATCTCGATTCTTCTAGCGGTCCTATCACTTATTACGGGATTCTTTGGAATGAATGTCCCGCTTCCCCTGTCTGAAGAACCCCTGGCTTGGATTTGGATTACCCTAGCCTTTATCGTTCTGTGGTTGTTATTGGCACGGATTTTACGTTCAATCATGAATCGAAGATAACTTCCAAGGAGGAATCATGTCAGATTTATTGCAAATGAAAATGAAAGACTGGAACTTGTGTCCGGTCTTTTTTTGCTATGAGGGATTTTTTGAAATCAGGAGAAGGTATTGGTTTTGTGATAAAATAGAGGAAGAAATACGGTTGAAAGAAGGCATCTCGAATGGCCTATATTGAAGCAAAGAATTGTTGGAAAATCTATGGTCAGGGAGACTTGGAAGTTGTGGCCAATCAGGATTTATCCTTTGAAATGGAAGAGGGGGAGCTAGTTGTTATTTTAGGGGCATCTGGAGCTGGTAAATCAACTCTTCTTAATATTCTTGGGGGAATGGATCAAGCTAGTCGTGGTCAACTCTTGATTGATGGTCAAGACATTATTCAGTATTCTGAGCGGGAACGGATTCGCTACCGTAGGGAAGATGTTGGGTTTGTCTTTCAGTTTTATAATTTAGTGGGAAATTTGACTGCTTTGGAAAATGTAGAGTTGGCGACGGAATTGGTCTCCAATCCCTTGGATGCCCAGAGGACTTTAATGAGTGTGGGATTAGAAGGGCGGCAGCACCATTTCCCAGCTCAACTGTCAGGGGGAGAACAACAACGTGTTGCCATTGCACGCGCCCTGGCCAAAAATCCGAAACTTCTGTTATGTGATGAACCCACGGGTGCCTTGGATTATCAGACAGGAAAGCAAATTTTAACCCTCTTGAGTCACTTGGCCCGCAAAGAAGGACGAACGGTTATCATTGTGACCCATAATACGGCCTTGGCTCAGATTGCAGATCGGGTAATCCACATGCAGGATGCTCAGATTAAACGTATTCAGATTCAGGAAGCCCCACTTCCTGTAGGAGAATTGGAGTACTAGTATGCTGAAAAAAACCTATTGGCTTAGTTTACTCCGTACCTTCCAGTCTAGTTGGAGTCGGTTTTTGGCCTTGGCGAGTTTACTGACTCTATCAGCTTTCGTACTGGTTGGTCTGCAATTAGCTGGACCTAGTTTGGAACAGTGGCTAGTAAACTTTAAGCAGCAGCAGCAGGTTCCCCAAGCTACTCTTATAGGAAAGCTGGGTTTTAGCCAGGAACAGCAAGCATTCCTGCGACAAGAGGCTCAGCAGCAACAAGGAGAAGTAGAATTTGGCTTTCTTCAAGATGTGCCGTTGAAAGATGGTCGTGTGCTCAGGCTTTTTTCCCTCCCCCATCAGCAAGCTCAGCTTTGGAATTTAGAAGGACAGCTTCCTAATCTGAGCTCGGAAGTCTTATTAGGACAGGTTAACCAGTCTGCCTTTAAACAAGGACAAGATCTTGAGCTGGAGTGGTTGGGTCAGACCCGACGCTTGACGGTAACAGGATTTGCGCAGTCAAGTCAACTCATTTCCCAAGAGGATTTAGGACCTAGCACTTTGGGACAGGGAAAGGTTGATGTCTATGGTTTTGTTCCTTCAACTTTTTTTAAAAATCAAAAAGAGAATATAGCCCTCTTCAACTGGAGAAAGACAGATAAAAAAGACTTGGAAGTCATGCAAAACTGGATAGCTGCTCAAGAGGGGAAGACTTGGGAGGCTGCGAAACAAGATTTGAGTCGGCAAGAGGCTGAATTGAAGCAAGCACAGAAGACCTTGGAGCAGTCTCAGCCCTATTTGTCTGAACGGGAGCAGCAAAGATATAGGCTAGAGCTGCAGGATGGAGAGAAGGCCTTGGCCGACTATCGGGCTGCTGTCAATCGTTTGGACAGGCAACCCCTTTTCGAAGTGTTGGAAGAGGGAGAAGTCCCAGGTTCTTCCAGTTATACTTATCTGAAGACTAGTATTGCTAGTCTGAAAAAAGTTGCCAATTGGATTCCGCCGATTTTTTACGGTGTGACGATTTTGGTTGCTCTGACTAGTATGGTGCGATTGGTTCAAGATGAGCGGCAGAACATGGGCTTACTATCCGCCTTAGGTTATGGTCCTTTGGCTTTGGTATTTAAGTTTTTCAGTTATGGAATTCTTCTAGCTTTAATTGGTGAGGGTTTGGGTGGAATCCTAGGAATCCGTCTGTTAGCACCGATGATTCAGTCGATTCTGTTACGGAGGACAGTCTTTACGGAGATTGAACAGACCTTGTCTTGGGATCCCTTCCTCTGGTCCTTTGGTTTGGGCAGTCTAGCCATTCTTTTTCCCTTATTTGGATTGCTATGGTCAGATTTACGCCAGCCAACCAGTCAGTTGCTTCGTCCCAAGCCACCTGCCAAGGGCAAGCGAATTCTCATTGAAGGCTTACCGATCTTTTGGTCCCGCTTGAGTTTTGCTCAAAAACTCTTAATCCGAAATCTCTTGCGGTACAAACAGCGGATGGCCATGACAGTTTTGGGTGTTTTGGGCTCCATTGCCTTATTGGTTGCGGCTCTTGGCTTACAAGTATCGATCGCAGGTGTGGCAGACAAACAATTTCATCAGGTTTGGAATTATGATGCGTTACTTCTCCATCGTGAAGGCCAGCCTCTCCAATATAAACAGGGACGGTCTGTTAGTCTGTATTATCAGGAGGAAGAGATCGAACTGGCTCAGGCAACGGGACGTCTGCAAATTTTTGGTCAGTTTTCAGATCAGGCTTGGTCGGATTTGATTGAACTGTCAGATTGGGAAACTGGCCAAGTTCTTAATTTGGATCAAGCAGGTGTTGTCTTGAGTCAGCCCTTAGCTCAGGAGCTGGGTGTCACCGTTGGTGAGCAGGTCCAGTTAGCAGGAAGAAGCTGGAGAATCGGTGGAATTGCCAGGCAGTATGTGGGTTATACGCTTTACTTGTCCCAGGCTCAGATGTCGGGAGATATGTCCGCTAATGCCCAGCTTTGGAAATTACCAAAGGGACAAGAAGCAGCTTTTAAAGAAGCGGCATTACAGAATACTTCCACCTTGAGATTGGAAGAGACAGCCCTGTTGGAGTCTTTCTTCAGGGATACAGCCCAATCCTTAAATCAGACCATGTACCTAGTGGCCTTTTTATCTCTGGGTTTGGTAGTTATTATCTTGGTGACCTTGATCTTATTGAATTTGCATGAACGGATGCGGGAGATTGCAACGATGAAGGTACTAGGGTTTTATCCTAGTGAGTTGCAAGGCTTACTCTATAAGGAATTGCTTTATCTGACCCTTCTTGGAGCCTTTTTGGGATTAGGATGTGGCTATGTTCTTCATGGTTTTTTGTTAGAGCAGATTGCCCCATCGGGCATTGTTTTTAGCCGAGACATGGGGATAGTCCCCTATCTTTTGCCGATGCTTCTTCTGATTGTTGTATTTGTTAGCCTTTATTTCTTTATCTTGAAAAAAATAAACAGCATTCCGATGTTGGATGCCTTAAAATCTTTGGAGTAATGATGAAACGAGAATTAATTTTGAATTTAGCCTTGAGTTTGGATGGATATGTAGCGCGTGAGGATGGATCTTATGACTGGATTCAGGCGCCTGCCGATTCCACTCCTAATACGCCTTTGCAATTTGATAATGCTGCTTTTTTTGAAAGCTGTGACACGGTTGTCATGGGACATAAGTCTTTCTTGGAATTGGGGTTAGAGGATATCCCAGGTGCTAAAGAGAAGCAGTTTTTGGTAGCCCGGCGTGGTCCTGAGGAGAAAAGGGACAATGTTCATTTTACGCCCAACTTGGTAGCTTCTGTGAAAGAGTTGTTAGCAGAAGAAGGGGGGCCGATTTGGCTTTTCGGAGGTGCCCAGATTGCAGATAGTCTGATTGCAGAAGACCTAGTGACTGAATATATCTTGGGGCTTGTTCCTGTTATTCTTGGCAAGGGAAGACGATTATTTGACCAAGCACTACCTGAAATTCCACTGAAACTGGTTGAGTCTACTGTGACAGACGGCATTGCGATGTTGCGGTACCGTAAAGTCTAAGAGGTTCAGCTCAAGATAGGATTGATTCCGAATAGCCCATAAATTACAAAAGAAACGAGACTGGGCAAAAAGTCTTAGAAATAGAAAACAGCTTAGAATTACGTCATTAGAAACGTTAGTTCTAAGCTGTTTTTATCGATTCAAACATACTAAGATTAGTAGTGAGGGAATCTTCGACGGAAGATTTTCTCACTACTTTTTCTTTATGTTAAAGTAGAGGTGTCTTGTTAAGTCGTGCTTAAATTTGGCGCTTAACGTCGTATTTCAAACGGGCAAGACACCTGTTTTAGTTAGAATTTTTTCAAAGTATGTTGGACGTTGAACGTCGTGTATTGAAAATGAAATCACTAAGACAAGGATCATTCAAGACAAAGTGAGGTAATATCATGAGAGTTGTTTTTGGCATTGATGTCAGTAAGGCGAGTTCAGAAGTCGCGGTTTTCGTTGATACAAATAGAACGATCAGCTATAGTATCACTAATGATG
>NZ_JBTGGE020000052.1:0-10866 GCF_054331515.2 Streptococcus sp. 10F2
TCCAGAATTAAATCCTATTGAAAAAAGCTGGGCTATTTTAAAAAAATCAGTTACAGAATTACTTCGTAAAATGGACTCTATAACTGATGCAATAACATACTATTTAAAAACTAAATGACTATAACATCTAAAGTAATAGTAGTTTGAAAGTATTCCCCTTGTTGACTAGATATGGACATATCACCATTATGCAAATCAACAATTTGTTTAGTAATTTTCAATCCTATGCCACTCCTACGGACTCCAGAAATATCAAAATGAAATTCTTCAATTTTATTAATATTTTTAAGTCTATCTGAAGAAGCTCCTATTCCATTATCTAGTACAGTGATTGAAAATTTATTATTTGGCAGAGATTTGAGGATAATTTGAATGTCACATCCAGAAAGATTATGGAGAACAGAATTGTAAATTAAATTATGGATTATTCTTGAAATGAGAGATTTTTCGACATACATTTTTTTGTTATATAAACTTTGATCAGAAGTAAATTCAAAATTGAAATCGTGCCAAATCTCTTGGTTTATTATTTGAATAACAATATCTTTAAAGAATGGAATGATGTATACAATCTCTTGTTTTAATATCAGATTTCCATTTGTTAATCTTGCAAAAATATTTAAATCATTTATAAGGTTTTGAATATAATGGCTTTCAACTAATGTAGGTTTTAGGTACTTTAGTTGAGCATCATCGTCAGCTTTTTCAATGGCTAAAGATATATTGGAGACAATAACTGAAAGTGGAGTTTTTATGTCGTGTGCTATTCCTGAAATCCAATCCTCTTTAAATTCCTCATTCTCACGAAGCTTTTGATTAGCAGAATTTATAGCGAAAGTTAATTTATCTAATTCTTCTACAGATTTAACTTGCATATTTACCCCGCTTGGCAATTTGCTGATTGCGGAAATAATAGGTTTAATATTTCTATCTAGGAAAGTTATACTATATATATAGAGGGACAGGCAGAACAAAATATTGATAAAAATAATCGATACGATAATAATGGGAATAATTTGAATCCTTTTCAAATCAAAATAATTATTACTGTAGCGAATAATACTATCCTTTGGGAAAGCGATAATATATATATCTTGGTCGTTTTCTTTAATTTGAGTAAATACAGGATAGTCTTTTAAATAAAATCTTGAGAAGCGAATAACATCTGCAAAATTAAACTGATTAGTTATATCTTTAGGTTTATCAATATTAAATTTTTCTTTACCACTATTTTTATCAATAACCATAATCCATAAGTTATTTTTATTGATTAAGTTCATTGCTTTTTGACTGACAATATAATTACCGCCGGAAAAGGTGATTTCAGATGATACTGTTTCTATAATGTTGTAGGCAGATTGTTGACTACGTATATAGTTTCCTGCTAGGAAAAGAAGCACTATATCAACTATTATGATAAAAATGAACGACAAAATAAATTTTAATATATTTTTTTTGAAAATATTCATTTGATCACTTCTTATTTAAAATGACAAGTTTATATCCAAGTCCTTTAACGGTAATTAGATGATTCGGTTTAGAAGGTGAAATTTCTATTTTTTCTCGAATATTGCGTATATGAACCATTAAGGACTTTTCAAATCCAAAGCTATCCACTCCCCAAATAGTATCGCAAATTGTCTCGGTAGAAACAATATAATTTTTATTGGCAAATAGTTTCCGAAGAATTTGAATCTCAGTGGGCGTTAGCGAAAAATTAAGATCATTTTTTTTAACACTCGCATTATTTAAGTCGATTGTGCAGTCGGTCAATTCAATAAGTTCAGATTCATCTCTGTATGCTCTTCTTAATAATGCGATTATACGATATGTTAAAGATTTAGGTAAAAAAGGTTTTGTAACATAGTCATCTCCCCCCGAGTCAAGTCCTTTAATTTCATCATCAGGATTATTTTTAGCAGTTAGGAATAGAATTGGAACATCTGAAATTTTTCTTACATATTTAGAAAGCAAGTACCCCTCTCCATCTGGTAACATTACGTCCAGAATAATTAAATCAATTTGAGATACTGAAATAATATCAATACCTTCGCTAATACTATAAGCAAAACTAATGTTTTTAAATCCACGACTTATAAGAACTTCTTTGATTGATTTGCTTAATGCGATATCATCATCTACTATTAGTATATGTTTATTCAATAATTGTGTCTCAAAAACCAAAATTTCACCTCCAAATTTCACATATATTATATCATAAATGAATCTTTTTAGAATTTTTCCACTAATATATAATGACGTCTACAAAAAATACATTTTAAAAATTATAAAGTCTTTGACTGGAACTATTTTTAATGGATTAGATATTAATCTTATATTAATTATTTTTCTTCAAAAATCTTAAAGTTAACTTTAAGTTCTCTTTATGTAGACTTTAGGATACTCATATATTATGAACTTGTAACAACAAAGATGTCTATATGTCGGTAAAAGATAGAAAGTGAAAAGAGTTATGAAAGATTACTATGGATTAATGAATACAATTCAAGAAGTAAGTCTTGAAGAGTTAGATCAGATTATTGGAGCTGGAAAAGACGGAGTATTGAGAACTATCTCTCATGAATGTCATATGAATTCATGGCAGTTTTTGTTTACATGTTGTTCGTAAAAAATCTAGAAGAGAGGTAACATTTATGCAAAAAAATACTGAATTAATGAATATAATTCAAGAAGTAAGTCTTGAAGAGTTGGATCAGATCATTGGAGCTGGAAAAGACGGAGTTTTAAGAACTATCTCTCATGAATGTCATATGAATTCATGGCAGTTCCTATTCACTTGTTGCTCATAAATTTGCTTATTTTAGATATCTTTGATGTTACGTAATAGAGGAATTCCTCTTAAAACACACAGACAGACCTAAAATTATTTTGGTCTGTCTTTTTAGATATGATGGTCGGTTACGAATTATTTTTGAAACAACGAGCAATTTCCAAATGTAGCTACTGTATAAATAAAAGGTAGATGAAGGAATAACGAAATTATTTAAACTTATGCGGGTTTCTGTGAGGTCTATTGAAAAGTCAATCTCCATTTGATAGTAGCTAAGCTGCTTCTGAAAAGTATAAATTTATTTTAAATTTACCATTTCTTAAACTTATCTTTAAGTAGTAATACTAAAATCAATATATAAAGAAACGCAATAATCAAAAAGAAAATAAGGAGAAAATCATGAATATAGAGTCAAACAAAGAAATAAATATTGAAGCAGTTGCTGCACTAGAGGAAGTAAATTTTGAGGAATTGGATATTCTTTTAGGAGGAGCAGGTCATGGTTTTAATACAATTTCAGCTGAATGTCGTTGGAATAGTTTACAAGCAATATTTACATGTTGTTAAAATAAGGAGGTGAATAGTATGGAGGAAAGAGTAATTTTATACAGTCAATTTAATACTTTTCCAAAAGTATTTATAAAAAAATTTTTTCCAAAGTTATTATTGGATGATGATAGGGATATTATTGAATATATTGAGAGAAAGATTTCAGATTTTTATCGTTCGACACTAATTTATTTAATAAATGAAATGCGAATTGAAGGAAAGTTAGTAGGTTCTACACCAGAGCTTCGTTATGAATTTTTTAATAATGTTTTATGTCGAAATGGAATAATATTAGATGAAATTGAGAAACGTTTTCCGGAAATAAATCATCGTGTTATAGTGAGTATTCAGAAATATTTAAGTTTAATTGAATTTGTAAAAAGTAAATTCATTTCAGATTTTTCAGAATTAGTAAAACATAGATATATTGATAGCATCACTTTAGTTCCAAATTTAAATGAAATTAAACTTAAGGTTACAGGAGATATTCACAATGGTAACGGAGTTTGTGTAGTATCTTACCAGGGACAAAAGGTTGTATTTAAGAAAAAATCACCTAAACCAAACATTTTTATAGATCTATTAGATTCTAGAGTTAGTGAGTATCTAGCTAAAGACATTCATTTTATCCCTAATTTTTTGAATAAGGGAAATTATTTTTGGGAAAAATTCATAATAAGTAAGCCAATTAATTCGAAAAATGAAGCTGAGGAATATTATCGTAGAGTCGGTTATTTATTAGGATATTCGTATATCCTAAATATTTCGGATTTACATTTTGAAAACTTGATATCTTCAAATATTACACCTGTTTTGGTCGACGTTGAAACAATTTTTTCGATATCACCCTTTGATACATTGGCTAATAATTGTGCAACATTTAATATTATTGAGAAAACTAGAAACTCTGTCCTCTCCACAGGTCTTCTTCCGATTGCTGATTCAGATATAGTATTTGGTGGAGATACAAGTGGAGTTCTTGGGGGAACATTCACCGGAGAAATTAAAGTTGTAGTTAATCATAATCGTGATGATATCCATATTGAAAAGAAAAAATACCAGTTCGAAAATCAGGAGCACTTACCTTATTTCCTTAATCAAGAAGGCGAGAAGCATTATCTTGATGCAGTAAAATATATTGAATGTATTAAAAATGGATTCCGAGAAATAGGGACATTTTTTCTAAAGGAAAAACGTTTCCTTAAAAAACTTTATTTAAATAACAGTGATATAGAGACTAGAATTTTATTTAGGAATACCAAAGATTATAGTTTGATTCGACAGTTACTAATTTCACCAGTATACTGTGATAAGTCGAAAGTGCTTTTTGAAAAGATGTCTAATAAGCTATGTGAATATGATTGTGATACATTAATCCAATCAGAAAGAAATCAACTATTGAATATGGATATTCCATATTTTAATACTAGTATTAAAAGCTGTGATATTAGGAATGGAGAGACAATAATTTGGAGATTAAAAATTTCAGCATTGAATATGGCTCTAAAAAAATTAGAACAGCTTAGTAATGAATTAATTGAGGAACAGATTGATTTGATAGAATTTTCAATAAGAACTACTCAAGCTTTGTATAGTCCAGAACTTCAGGAAGAGTATAGAAAATATGAATGTGCTAATGTTGATGACAGTATTTTGAATAAAGGAATTAATGAGTTAGTAGATATCATCTTAGATAACGAAATATACTCATTGAAAGATAATAGTACAAATTGGCTAACATTGAAAGTTACTGACTACGATGCTTTTGAATTAGTACCAATGGATAATTCGGTGTATGAGGGGTTGGCTGGTATAGCTATTGCTTTATCTGAAGCTTATGAATTTGTTAATTCATCGAGACGAGAGAAAATTAAGTGTTGTTTGAGTCGAATATTAACAACTTTGCTAAATTTATATACTAAAATAGAAAACAAATCATACTATGTTGGAAAATTAGGTATTCTTTCTGCTATTTCTAGAATATGCTTGATAACTGATCATAGAATTCCAGATGATATATCTAAAATCAGAGAGCAGTATTATTTAAATATAGAGGCACCTCAAGCTGACTTTTTATCAAGTTTTCCGAATGAAATAGTTGCATTCAGGAATACAGATACAAATATAGAAAATCTATCTCAATCATTTGTAAAACTTAAAAAATTAGCCTTTAAAAACTCGGATTATATTTGTTGGGATCAAATAGAGGTGAATAATGTTAGCCTTGCTCATGGTAATTTAGGAGTGGAGATAGCTTTACTGTTTTTGGCAAGTAAAGGCAATCGTTCTGATGCCTTAGATTTATTTAATAAGGCTAGACTTTTTGAGAATCAGCAAAAACAACATAAAGGATGGATTGACAAAAGAAATGGAAAGACGAGTGCGAATTGGTGCCATGGTTCCACAGGGGTGTTAGTTGCAAGGTTGGCACAACTACAATTAAACGATAAGTATAATTTTTTATCAGATTCTGATGTAATAGAGATGGAGGAAGATGTAGAGCATGCAGTAAAACAAATTATTGAGATTGGTTTTGATATGACTAATTTTTCTTTATGTCATGGTACTAGTGGAAATTTATTAGCTCTTAGCTATTATTCAAATCATATAAAGAATAGTCAATCTAAAATAATTAAAGAAATTTTAGATAGAGAATATAAAAAATTACATTCTTTTGGTCTAGAAAAAGGTTGGATGTGCAGTTTTAATACAAAGTATAACGTTTATGGTTTAATGACAGGTATTTCAGGAATTCTATTGTCTACAGCAAAATATCTAAAAAAAGATAAATCGCTTGATATTCTTATCCCTAACTTATGAGTAGCAGAGAGGAAGAAAGTCAATGAAGATTATTTTACAAAACAATGAAGAAGATTGTCTTCTAGCTTGTTATACTATGATGTTGAATGATTTAGGGCACAAAGTACCTTTATATGAAGTTTATGATAAAGATTCCTTACCAGCAGATGGTCTAAGCTTATCTTATCTATTAACTTTAAATGACAAATTTGGAGTGACTATAAATGCTTATCGAACTTCATTTGATGATTTATTGAGAATTTATAAAGAAACAAAGAGAAGAATGATAATCCACTGGAATAGTGATCATTTTGTAGTTTTAGAAAAAATTAAATCTGATCAAGTTTTAATTGTGGATCCAGCAATTGGCCGAATTAGATATAATAAAAGTGAGTTTATGGAACATTATTCTGGTACGATGATCATGATAAACAAGCGTTATGCTTTTAAGCCAGAAAGACATAGACCAATTTTTTGGAGCTATTTTAAGAAGACGATTCAGATTAAACCTATTGCATTATTTATATTATCTCTTTTGTTTATTCAAGCGAGTGTGTTATTGTTTTCAATAATTTTAAGACATATGTTAGCAGATGATTTTAAATTCAGTGCAAATTTATTGCTAGTTAGTCTGGTGATATTTTTTCAGTTATTTGGATATTTTATCAAAAATATAGCATTGAATAATTATAATAAAGATTTTGATAAATTTTATAGCGATGAGCTATTTGCAAGTATTTTAAAAAAACCTTTGTTATATTTTCGAAATCAATTAAGCGGAGGAGTTTCTGAAAAGATTAATTTAAAATCAACATTAAGAGATAATGTTACGCTAAAAATTATACCGTCATCTATCAGTTTAATATCAGGTTTGGTAATTTTTGTTTATTTAGTGATGATTTCTAAAAAACTAACAGCAATTCTAGTTACTATAATTGCTGTATATAGTATATTGTCAATATTACTTTACTATAAGCAGAGTGAGTACAATCAAACATATTTGCAGCATCTTATTGATTTTAATTCTGAATTGCAGACTGACCTTGACGATATTGACTATATAAAAATAATGAGAAAAGAAGAGAGAACTTTCAATTCTTGGATGACCTTTAATAGCAATGTTACAACAAAATATTCTCAAATTTTGAGGATTGAAAATCTATCTCAATTAATGGGAACTATATTTAACTACGTTAGTTTTACAACGATTATAGTTATATCAATTTATTATAGATCATATGTAGATGTATCGCTTTCGGATTTGCTTGTATATCAAACAAGTATTTCATTACTGATTGCAGCGATTGAGCAAGTAAAAGGAGCAATTTTTGAAATATTTCGATTGGAGATTTATGCCGAGAAGCAAAGCGACTTGTTGAAAGATTCACGCCCGATTACAGTACCGGCTTCAGATTCTAATGATTATTTAATAAAGACTGAAAATTTGAACTTTTCTTATTCAGATAAGCCAATGTATAAGAATATTAATTTATCAGTCCAAAGAGGAGAGAAAATTGCCATAGTTGGAAAATCAGGGAGCGGTAAATCTACATTATTATTACTTCTAGCAGGCATGCTTCGTTACAGTGGATCTATTAGATACGGAATAGAAGGATTTGAGAAATATCTTAGTGTAGTTTTACAAAACATGACACTTAGAAAAGGAAGTGTGTTGGAAAATCTTGAATGGACATCGAATGATTTATCACCTCTTTATCAGATATTGAAAGATACAGCTGCTGATGAAGTGATTTCTCAGTTACCTAATAAAATACATTCTAAACTACTGAAGCAGGGAAAAAATCTATCAGGTGGACAAATTCAAAAACTCCTCATAGCCAAATCATTGATAAAAGATAATGGTATTGTTTTGTGGGACGAAGCGTTTAGTAATTTAGATGAACACAGTAAAAATAAAATCTATGAAAATGTTTTGCAGTCTTCTAGGTATTTGGATAAAACAATGTTGATTGTGAGTCACCACTTAGATATAGTGAAATTTGTTGATTATGTCATATTTATTGATCAAGAGTCTGGTGAAGTGATTAAAGATAGTCATAATAATCTTATGAAAACAAACTTAAATTATGGGAATTTTATTGGTTCTGATCTTTAGACGAAATACTGTTTCTATTAATATTGTCTTTAATTTGTGAAGGTCGAAATAAGGTAGAAAGGTAAAGCCATGAAAGAAGGCTAATGAGGGATTAAAAATGAAAAATGTGATTGAATTGCGTAGACTATCAAAAGTATATAAAGATATTACCACAGTAGACTTAGGAAAAATTACTGTACGTAAAGGCGAGATATACGGCTTTCTTGGACCTAATGGTGCCGGGAAGACTACAACTATGAAAATGATTTTGTCTTTGATCAGTCCTACTTCTGGAGATGTTATAATAAATGGCGTTAATATAAAGGAGGATAAAGAATATCTAGCACAAATTGGTTCAATGATTGAGGAGCCTTCTTACTACCCTAATCTTACAGGTTATGAAAATTTAATGGTTTTTCAGAAGATGGTGGGATTTGAAAAAGAAAATATTTGGCCTACCCTAGAGTTAGTGGGATTATCTGATGAAAAAAATCGAAAAAAGGTAGTGAGAGATTATTCACTCGGAATGAAACAAAGGCTCGCACTTGCTTTTGCATTGATTAAGAAGCCCAAAATTCTTTTACTTGATGAACCGACCAATGGTCTTGATCCAGCTGGTATTCATGAAATTCGAGAATTAATTTTGAAGTTAGCGAAGGATGAAGGACTGACAGTATTTATTTCTAGTCATATTCTTACAGAGATTGAATATATTGCAGATAGAGTCGGTATTATAAACCATGGGCGTTTAGTTTATGAAGGGGAAATAGAAACAATTAAAGCGAATAGATGGGTGGAGATTGGAGGAGATTTTTCACAAAATAATATAGTTCAAAGCTTAGTTGATTTTGGTTCAGTAGAAGTTCTAGATGCATCTACGTGTCATGTCAAAATTAGCGACATTGATAATGATAAGTTAGCAGATGTGGTAAGTTATCTAATAAAAAATGGTTATCGAATTTTTAAAGTAATTAGAGATAGTGAAACACTAGAGGATATTTTTTTAAAACTAACAAAGGAGGGATAATATGAGAGGTATATATATTGAATGGTTAAAAAGTAAACGAACAAAATCTTTTTCAATAGCAATTATTTTAATTATTGTTGCAACACTTTGGAATATTGTTATGTTTATGTCATCATTCTCTTCACACCCAGAGTTAAAGGGAATGGCTATATTATTTAGCAATCAAAATGTCAACCTCCTCATGTTTCCAGTAGCAGTTTGTGTATTCGCAGCTCGCATTGTATGGAATGAGCGTGAAGGTCAAACTTTTAAGTTGCAATTTGCTAATGGTCGTAATCTCCCTACAATATTTGTAAACAAGTTACTTTTTATGCTATCTTTTTTTAGTGTGATGTCAGTATTGGAGATTCTTGCTATTTGTATTTTTGGACAACAAGTAGGTATTAGTATTCCTTTGTCTATCATCTTATGTCAATTCCTAGCTCAATTCTTTTCAAGTTTTTCTTTGATTTGTATCTACTTGTTCTTAGCGTTGATAATTGAAAAACAAGGAGTATTATTGACATTAGGTTTACTGGGAGGATTTTTAGGTATTATTCTAAATCCTAGATCTTATGGTCTTAGTAGTCTAATTAATCCTTTGACAGGCTTTGGTAGCTTGGCACCATATAAATATCAATTTCTAAGTGGTGGAGAATTTGTATACACTCTTGATGGTCAATTACTTTGGAAATTAGCAATTTTCACTTTAAATTGTTTATTGTTATATGGTTTAGCCAATCTTATTTTGAGAAAGAAAGGGCATTAGGATGAGAAATTATTTTGAGGCAGAATGGAAAAAAGCTAGAAAAATTCAACTCCTATTGATTGGAATGACTTTTCTAATATTTTCTAGTTTTATAGGGTTAGGAATTTATTTTTCAAATAAGGAGGTTTTAATAGAGGGAACACAATCCTTGGTTTTATGGGGACAGTTGACTTTTTATAACAGCACTTTTCTTTACTCTCCAATGCTCGCTATTATCGCTGGACTACTAATTACTCCTGAATTCGAACGAAAGAATCTTGAAATGTTGAAAGCAAATCAAGTCTCTATGTGGAGAATGTACATTGGAAAATTATTGTGTGGATTCATTATTGTTCTTCCAATCCAATTAGTATTGTTATTTATCTTTATCGTAGCAATTAGGGCTGATGGAATAATTTTAGATTTGGGTTTGCAGACGTATCTTAAATGGATTTTTCTGTCACTTATAGCGTCAATTTCAATAATTACTGTTCAATCCTATATAACTGTGAAAACAAGAAGTTTCAGTAAAAGCGTTGGAGTTGCGATAGTTGGAAGTGTATTGAATTTTGTACTTATTTTTATAAGTGAAGACTTAACAAAATTCTTTCCCTATTCTCAGCCAATGGTTGCACTTCGAAGCAGAGCATTAACGGATTTGAATTCTTCTAATTTGATTATTTTTCTTTTTGTAAATCTCGCCCTTTCTTTGTTGTTCTATAAGTTAACTGTTGATGTTTTGGAAAAAACGGATTAAATTTTCTACCATTTGTCAACCAACTTCTCTAAAAATGGGCCAATTTATTTGGCAGAGTGGTGCCTGTTGAGCCTAGTTGTAAAGCTAAGAGAAGGGGATTTGGTGTCAAGGCCTTGAGCGT